>JBFWJK010000143.1:0-9135 GCA_050253255.1 Desulfobacteraceae bacterium
TTTTCTGTCTATTCTTTTTATCGATGTATAGCCTCTTGTTTCTGCAATTTCAACAGCTTCATCATAGGGAATTTCTCCTCCTGAAGGGAGCTTTATTCTTGAATTCAATAACTTTGAAATCATTTTGCGGTCTTGTTCAGGGTATTTGACAAAAACTTTTACTTCGTTTGTTCCTTTCTGGAATTTCAATGCTTCAATTCCATAGTATTTACCCCTTAGCTGAGTTCCCAGATCAGCAGGGGTGAGACCCAGTATTTCAGCTTTTTCTGTAAGATTAAGCTGGAATTCGTTGATTCCGAGATTAAGATCATCCGTGAGATTGAACACCCCCGGGTATTCAAGGAGCTTTTCCTTTAAATATGCCTTCACTTCCTCAAGCACGCTGAAATCTTCATGGATTGCAGTAAATCCTATGTCTGCACCGATATTTACAATGTCAGTAAAAAAAACAATGGATTCTGCGCCAGGAATTACTCCTGTTTTATTCCTCCACATGTCTCTGATTTCTGAAGCAGGGAAATCTCTTTTTTCCCCTTCGGTAAGGGTCATTATGATCTGTGCTTCGTTTGAAGCTGCATAGCCTTCAGAGGATGCAGGCCCGCCTTCCGGGAGAGTGCCGCCGACAAGAGTAAATATGCTTTGAAGAACTCCGGGTTTTGCGGGTCTTCCATGATCAATTTCATGAGAAATTTCTTCCCCTTTTGCTGTTACATATTCTGCAACTTTCTTTGTATGATCTATACCTGTTCCGGGAGGCATTTTAACCGATACAATAATATAATCTCCATCAACAGAAGGCATGAAATTGAATTTTACAATTCCTCCTCCAATGAGTCCAAAGCAGATCAGAAAAAGTGAAAAACCTGAACAGACAGTTACATACCTGTATCTCAGGCACAGTTTAAGAAATTTTGTGTATTGATAGTCTGTGAAATATTTAAGGAAACTGTTAAAAAAGTCTCTGGATTTTTTAATTTTCTGAGAGAGAAAATTTTTGTGTTTTGATTTTCCTGACCATGCAAGATGGGCCGGAAGAATGAAGAGACATTCAATAAGTGAGAAAACGAAAAGAGCTGTTACTACAATCGGAACCTGCCGTATGAACTTTCCCATGACTCCTTCAATGTATGCAAGCGGAAGAAAAGCCGCTATTGTAGTAAGAACTGCAAAAATGACCGGAGGAGCAACTTCTTTTGCTCCTCTAATGGAGGAAATAAGAAAATGTTCCCCTTTTTTTCTGTGATCAAATATGTTTTCACCTACAACTATTGCATCGTCAACAACTATTCCCAGAGCAAGAATAAAAGCAAAAAGAGACATCATGTTAATTGATACATCAAAAAACGGAAGAACTGAGAGTGCACCGAAAAAAGATATGGGGATTCCAAGCATTACATAAAAAGCAAGTTTGGTTTCAAGGAAAAGACTCAGTATAATAAGAATAAGAATCAGTCCGATCAGGGCATTCTTTTTTAAAAGATCAAGCCTGCTTTTAAGAAAAATACTGGAGTCATTTACAAGATCTGTTTCAAGTCCTTGAGGAAGAAGATGCTCAGTCGACTGTAAATATTTTTTTACGCTTTCTGAAATTTCTACCGGTTTTTCATTTCCTGTTCTGAATACTTTTACAATTACTGCCTTTTTGCCGTTATGCAGGGCGAACTTGATCAAGAGATTCAAAACCTTCGGATATTTTTGCTATCTGACCAAGTTTTACACTTCGGCCCGTTGCTGAAGAAAGAACCGGAATATTTTCATATTCAATACCATGATATTTTTTTTCCTTTGTTCTTAAAAGAATTTCTCCGGACGGCGTTTTTATTTTACCTCCGGGGAGATTTAATGAATTGTCTTTAACTGATTTTGCAATATCAGGGATAGATACTTTATATTTTAAAAGATTTTCTTCATTTATCTCTATTGTGATTTCATAATCCCCAAGCCCTGCTATCTCAGCCTGACTTATTCCTTCAAGGTTCAAAAGATCCTCTTTTATCTCCTCGGCCTTTTTTTTGAGAACATAATTTTCTGCATCACCGAATACAACAACTGAAAGAACTTCGCTTTTGACGAGCAGTTTTTTCACAACAGGCTTTTCTGAAAATTCAGGAAGATTGGTTATTCTTGCCACAGCACTTTCAATTTCCTGATAAACGAGATCAGGATTTGAATCCGTATAAAGTCTGGCAAGAACAGTTCCAACGTTTTCAGCAGCAGTGGAGGTAAGTTCCTTTATTCCGTCAACTCCGGCAAGAGCCTCTTCTACCGGAAGAATTATTCCTTCTTCAACTTCGTCAGGGCCGGCACCGTCAAACTGAACTGTTACAGAGACATAATCAAGAGCAATTTCTGGAAAAATTTCCTGCTTAATGGAAAACCCTCTTATTATTCCGCATGTGATTATGGCAAGCATAAGTATGTTTGCCGCAACATGGTTTTCAGCCATCCATTCTATGGCCTTATTCATAGTTGATTTCCCTTAAGCTCATTCCGGAAACAGGAAAGTCGATAAGAGAGGTTATGAATTTCTCTCTATGATTGAAGTCTCCCTTTATTACAGAATTTTTGTGGTCATGATATAAAAGCTGAATATTTTTTATTTCAAGTCTGTTTTCTTTATCAAGTATCCATACTGTCGAGTTCTTTCTGATACTCTCTGAAGGAACAATAAAACAGTCTTCAATTGTCTTTGAGTAAACAGTTCCTGTTATAAAGCTGTTTTCAGCAAGTAAAAAAGAATTTTCTTCATGGTTTTTATAAAGGTCAGCGGCTTCCGCCATAATTTTATACATTTTTGAATTATTGTCTGTATCGGGAAGCATTCCTTTTATTCCGGCTTTGAATGAAAAGCCGGAATTGGGGATTGTAATTTTAATACTTTCGGACTCAAGTTTTTTATTTTTATCTGTAATTAAATTTATTTCATTAATGGAAACAGGGAAAATAAATTCTCTTTCATCTGCTTTTATCAGGGTTAAAAGAGACTGTCCCCTTGTTGCAAAAACACCTTTTTCAATATTCTCCTCTAAAATCACAGCGTCAAAAGGTGAATAAACACGGGTGCTTGAGAGATCCTTTTCTGCCTTCAGAAGTTCTGCCCTCAAAAAAGCAAGTCTTGCCTCAGCTGCTTTGATCTGAGGAATTTTGAATACAAGACTGTTTGGCGGGGGGATATCTTTATTAAAAATCTCCCATTCATTCTGTGCGCTCGATGCCTCGCTTTTCAGGATTTGAAGTTCTGCTTCAGCCTGTTTTACGAGGCTTGAGCTTTTTTTGACAAGGACTTCATAGTCTGAAGGATCTGTTTTAAAAAGAAATTCATTTTCCTTTAAATAATTACCTTTTTTAACTTTTGGATTTATTTCAATGATCTTTCCCGACACTTCTGTTGAAATCATTGCTTTGCTGAAACTGTTTACAGTTCCTGTCAGGGCAAGTTTTATTCTGTGCCCTGTTTTTTCTGCCTCAAATGTTTCAACCGGAGCCGGCTGTTTTGTTCTTGCAACAGGCTCAGGAGTTTTTTTGTTTTTAATCATAAAAATCATAAAGGATGCAGCTGATAAGAGGACCAGAATACAGAGAATAATGCTTAGATATATTTTAGCTTTTTGATCTGTCATCGGTTTTTCTCCGTCATATTTTCAATGACCTCATTTAACTGAACATCATCGGGGATAAGACCTGATGCCTTTGCAAAATAAAGCATTGATTTTATTTCAAGAAGTTTCAGATCCACGAGTTTTGAACGGGGTTCAATGAGCTTGAGCTCATCTTCAATAACTTCTGAGATAGTAATAATTCCAAGATGGTATTTTCCGGCTGACAAAGCAGCATTTTTTTCAAGGTGTTTTATCAGCTCAGATGTTTTGTCAGTTTCAACGGAATACTTTGCCCGGTCATGAATTGAATCCTCAACTTCTCTGAAAGCTGTGATAACGGTTTTTTTGTATTGAAAAAAATAAGACTCCCAGTCTGAAACAGCTTCATTATACAAAGCCTTTCTTTTGCCGTAGTCAAAAACAGGGGCAAGAAAGGATGCTCCAATGGATGCAAATGATGTATATACCGGAGGAACAGGCGAGTTGTCTATTCTTGCTCTGCCTATTTCTGCCGAAAGGCTGAAGGAAGGGAATCTTTCAGCTGCTCTTACTGCCGCGTAGAGATTTTTTTTCTCAAGCTCAAAAAAAGCTTTCTTGACATCAGGTCTTTTCATTATTGTCTGTGAAGGGATGTCAGCACTTAAAATATTATCAGTATCAGGGAGTTTGTTTTCAGTATTTATTTTTTCTTTTTCAAATGAGCCTGTCAGAATTCCAAGAGAAGATAAAACCATTTCTTTTATTCTCCGGTTTTCAATTATTCCTGCATTCACTTCCTCCAGCTTTGCCCTGGATGCTAGTACAGGTTCCATGCCGGTCAGCCCCGACTGATATCTTTTTTCTGAGATGTCTTTTTGTGAATTCAGTAATTCAAGCTTCTTTTTCAGAATTTCCAGCTTTTGTTCAAGCGAAATCAGAGTTAAATAAAGTTCGCAGATTTCAAAGGCTATTTCAGAATAAATTATTCTTATATCTTCAATACTCTGTTTTTCTGAAATTTCGGAAATGGTTTTCTGATTATTGAGCTTTGAAAAAAAATCTATTTCATAACTTAATTTACCGGACAGAGAAAAAGTCCGGGATGTTTTTTCAGGATCTGCATCCATTTCTCTTTGTTTTGATGCACTGCCTGTTATTGATGCAGAAGGGAAAAGACCTGATACTGCCTGCTTTTTGATAAAGCCTGATTTGTTGAGGTTTGAAACTGCGCTCATAAGATCTGGATTGTTGTTAAAGGCTTTATCAATGAGGTTTTCAAGGGCCGGATCCTTGAATCTTTCAAAGAAGTTTTCAAGTTTGTCGCTATTATTTGAGGTTTTTGAATTATTAAAAGATTCAGGCAGTTTTATCTGTTTCTGCAGGTTTATTTCTTTTTTATGGCATCCCGTGGAAATTAAAAATAAAATCAGAAAAAAAAGGTTTTGTTTCATTTTGAGCTGCTTATTTTTATATCATCTATGGTATCCGGCCTTTGATCTTTCCCCCGGCTTGAAACAATGAAATCCATTCTTTTGTTTATTGTTGTGTAAAAATAGGGCTGGCCCCATCTGTCCAGAGGGAAATTATATGCAAGCTGACCGGATAAAGTTGTTTTATACCAATGGGAAAATCTGTGTACAGGAGGGTAGAGTCCGTTTTTTTGCTTTTCCCTGTCAAGATAAGTTTTTATTATCAAAAGGTCTTTTCTGGTTTTGTATATATAATATCTGTCAACAGCAGCGTCTCCAAGTTTTTCTATATCAGTTCTGAAACCTGAAATAATACCTATGGAAAAAAGGATAAAAAAAAGGAATCTGTATTTCAATTTTTTTCCGCCGTTTTTCAGTATGGCAATATTTTAATATTGTCTGCTTCATCCCCTCTTATTGTGAGGTTGTAGCCCCTTGTTTTGATAAGAACAGACTGATTGTCTTTTTTCAGAACCTGAATTATGGAGCCGCGTCCTGCACCTATTTCCATAAACTGCTGAAATGCAGATGAGTTTGTGTTTATTTCAGAGATTTTACCGAGTTCGTTTTCTTTCATATCCTTGAGAAGTACTGGCTTTAAAATGTTTTTACTGTAGATTTCCTTTTTTTTGTTAAGGGATTCAAGACAGATATCAATGCAGTTTTTACAGTCTCCTGTAAGAATCGATTCTTCACAATGTCTTGTAAAACCATTTATAAGCTCATCTCCTCCCCTTGGGCAGATCTGAATAAAATCGACAAATAGAATAAGCTTGTCAAGTATTTGCTTTGGTACTTCATGCTCCATTTTACAGGCTGCTTCTTCAGCAGTATCCTCATTTATGCAGAGTATTTTTATAAAAAAATTTTTTAATGCAAGATGTCTTCTTATTATGTCCTTTGCAATTTCGCTTCCTGAAGGAGTAAGGGTTATAAGGTCGTAGGGGGCATAATTTACCAGCCCTTTTTCCGAAAGAGTGCGAAGGGCTCCCGTAACTGATGAATTGTTGACTTTGAGTCTTGTTGCAATATCTTTTGCCCTTGCAGCCTGTTTTTCACACACAACCTGATAAATTGCTTCAAGGTAGTCTTCAAGGCTGGCACTTAGTTTGGTTTCATTTATTTTCATAATAACAGAGCAGCTCCGTAAAAAATTTATGGTTCATTTTTTTATAAGATTCACAATAATTTAATCTGGTGAAGTAATATATAATATTAAAAAATCTTTGTCCAACAAGAAAAAGGGAGGCAAAAAAATAGTGTTTAAAAAAAATAATTTAGGATTGGCTAAAAAAGTTTCCGGATAAATATTCCTGGGCGCATATCTGCCGGACAGGTTAAATTTTATTTATTCTTGTCTGTCTTGATGAGGTATACCGGGTTTCCGTCCTGGTCCCTTGTGGTCATTTCAGACGCTTTTATATTTTTTACAGTCTCATGCACTTTCCACATTGAATTTGGGCCGAAAACTTTTGTCCCTTTTTCTATTGTACCGTGTACAACCAGAACAGGTGACGGTTCTATTGAATTGTCGTAAGTTTTTACAGATTCAATTTGGGCAAGTACTTCAGATTTCTGATCCTCAAGGTTTTTAACTTTTGAAGCATATTCAGTCAGGAGTTTCTGATACTGGTCCTGAGATTCAAAAAGAGAATCCATCATTTTTTCGTATTCCTGAACTTTTACAGATAAATCGCTTATTTTATTTTTTATTTCATTCAAAGCGTTTGTCCGGCCTGAAGCCGAAACCAGTTCATGATGTTCTTTGAGCTGTTTCAGAGCCTGATTTGCCTTGTCCTGAATCTGAGCTTTCTGGGCAATCTCTATGTGGCTCTGTTTTTCCTTCTCACTGGTTGAAACAATTTTTTCTCTGATCTCTTCAATGTCAGAATCAATTTTTTCAAGTTTCAGCATATAAGGTGCCAGGATTTTTTCCAGATAAGAGGATTTCCCTATTTCGATTGTTGACGGAGCCGAAACATCTGTTCCGATCTGTTTTGCGTCAATTCCTCCCTTTGCCGAAACATAGGATGATATAATTTTCCCTGATTTTACGGTTACAATACCGCTTGTTTTTATTTTGGACTCAAGGATTTCCTTTTCAATATTGACATTACCGCATGCGGTTATGTTTGTCTGATTGGAAAATTTTGCCGAAAGTCCCTGCTGGGCAAATATTTTTCCACCTGTGATTCCGCCCTTGATTTCAACATGCCCCTTGGAGTTTATAATGGCATCAGTTGCTGATTCTGCTGTTATGTCGTTTCCTGATACCCTGAACCCGGGTTTTATATTTCCGTGAATAATTATATTTCCGTCAAATTCTATGTGTCCTGTATGAAAGTCGACATCACCTTTTATTTCATGCACATTGAATACTGAAACTCTGCCGTCGATGGAAATATGGGGCTGGCCTTTTTCAACAGAGTATATTTTATTCCCGGTTTCGTCTGTTCTGGTTCCCTGTCCGGGTGTAATAAGGCAGTCTTTTGGCTCTTCCACTAAAATTTCATTGGCGAAAATATCAATACCGTCTTTTCCTGTCTTAAAGGGGGTTTTTTCGGCAAGAAGCTGGCCTGGTTCTGCAACAGGAATTTCACCTCTGTCCATAAAATCAATATTTCCTTCTTCATCAATGTTTCCGACGTTAAGATAATTTGTTGCAAAATGACATTTGATTTCTGCATTTACTGGATGTACGGGCGGTTTCCCGTTTGCAACTGAAACAGGGGTTTCAAAACCTTCATCAATAAAACTCTGAATAAGATCATCATTTACAATTCCGTATACAACCCCTTTTTCAGAGAGAATAGATTTTATATCTTCAAGTTTTATTTTTTTTGACAGAGGTTGAAGCATTGCTTTCATTGAATCATCGGATATTTTAATTTCTATTTCATCTTTCGATGCAAAAACTTCAGAATTTTCCTTTTTTACCTGGGTGTTATCTTCTGATAACTCTGTTTCTGCCTTGAATTTTTTTGCCAGTTCTCTTCTGTTCTGCTCAAGGAGAATTCTTTTGATCTGGATTTCAGTCATGAGTTTGTTCTGATGAAGTATGTCACAAACAGGGATTAATTTGTGCTGATCCTTAAAAATTGAGTTCTGTTTTCTCAAAACCCTGTCAGCATCGTTTTCTCTTATAAATTTATACACCAGGGCAAGTTTAAGAAACATTATATCCGATTCCTTAAGATTTTCGTATTCGTAGTGTATATTGAGAAGAATAAGTTTTTTTCTGTCAAGAACACCTTTTTTTTCTATAAAATCAAGAAAATCAATTTCTTTTGAAGAAGATATTTCCGCCCACTGGGAGACAGCATCTTCAAGTTGTTCGCTGGTTATGAATTTGTACTTTACAGCAAGTTTTCCGATTTTAAGGTTTTTGGGGTTTATTTTGTTCTTGATTGTATTCTGCACCTTTTTTTTATCCTCTTCCTGCCACATCTGGGTAAGGGGTTTATACCCGCTTTCCTTTTTAGAGGGCCGGGCAATTGAATCCGAATTTAAAATTTCTTTTATCTGAGAATCGTTTAAAAGTTTTTTTTCTTTTAAAATATCTCCAGCGGATTTAAGTATTCCGTTTTTATACATTTTTTTCTGAATTTCCAGAGCTTCAAAAGCCTGTTGTTGTGTCACTGTCTGCTTTTTGACGGCTTCTTTGCAGAAAGCTTTGTCAATTACCCTGAGCGTACTGGCAATTAGCTTTGAAATCTGATTAATATCAACTGATTTTTTGTTAAGCAGAAGCTCTTCAATCTTTTGGGGGTATTCGGTTTTTAAAAGACTTTTATACTCTTCATAAAGAATTTCTGCATCATTTTTAGAAATGATATTGTTTTTTTCTGCAAGATCTAAAAAAAGTTCTGCATAAAAATCTTTTTCAGTGCCAAATGAAGAAGTGATTTCTATTCCGCATTTACTGCATTTAGTCGATTCAGAGTCAAGAGACTCTCCACATTTAGGGCATTTTGAAAAAAGATTAGTAAACATTTTTACCTGCAGCAGTTAATAGTTTTTATTAATAACTTTCGTCATCAAATGTTTATAAGTTTAATACAGTTTTTCTTATTTTTGAAATAAAAAAT
>JBFWJK010000144.1:0-9079 GCA_050253255.1 Desulfobacteraceae bacterium
TTATAAGAAATTAAAGTTTTTCATGTGAAGGCATTTAATGTGGGTGCCCGATATGACAAATTCATTTTGATTACGGAGGCAGTAAATGAGAAAAACAATTTTTAAATTTTTTACTATTGCAGTTGCGGCAGCTTTTCTTTCAGTGCCTGCTTCAGCTCTTGCAGAGCAGGGTAAATTCTATTTCGGTCCGGCTATGGGTTATAATATGGATGCATTCAATGCCCAGATGGATAATGACAATGCCTATGGTTTTAATTTTGTACTTGGTTATGATTTTACCGAGAATCTGAGCCTTGAAGCTCAGTTTGACAAAATAAATGAAATCGGAACAAAAAACTCAGTTTCATATGGTGATGCCGATCTTCAGGCTTATTCACTGAATCTTAAATACTATCCTGCAAAAGCAAAAGACAAGATTAACGGATATGTTACTGTAGGTTTTGGATGGATGGAAGCTGAAGCCTCCAGTGACTGTAGTGCAGCAGTTAAAAAAGGAAGCGGAAGCGACGATGATTTCTGGGGCAAATTCGGAGTAGGAAGTGACTTTGTTGTAACAGAAAAAATTACTTTCTTTATAGAAGCTGATTATGCTCAGGGTTTCAGTGATTTGAATCCGCTTGATTATTTCTCAGGGAAAATCGGCTTTAAGCTTTATCCCTAAAAACAGGTTCTTGAACAATTAGTTGTTTTAGGGTTCTCACTTGATTTGCCCTGGTTTTGCCAGGGCATTTTTTTTATTTTAGAAAAGATTGTCTATAAAGCATGAGCCTGATGAACTGCTGCTTGAAGAAGATTTGTCTTTTGTATCGGAGACAAGATTATTCCCAAGGCCTGAAACAGTTCTCACTATTTTTTCATTTGGATTCAGGTCATAAATTCCGTTGTCTTCAATATTTATAAAAAGCTGATTCCTTGTTGTGTTGAAATATGCGCCGTTTGTCAAAGGGGTTTTAGACGCTGTCATTTCCTGCCAGCCTTTTGCGTTGTTTTCCTGATACCATTTATCATTTTGTGAAGCCGTCGTGGGCAGATAAATTATCAGTTGTGCCGATGTTTCATTTTCATCAAGATATTTTTCAATGTCGATGAGGTTGTACATAAAACCGGCCGGTCTGTTTCTTGGATCGGTTCCGGGCTTTTTTGAGCTTATCTGAGAAAGTCCCCTTATATATTTTATCCCGTAAAACATGGACTCTTCTCCTGATTCAACAGGTATTATTCCTTCTGAATCAAAAATGTCATTTTTTTCCTTGATGATAAAATCAAACCTGTCTGATGACTGAACCTGATCGGTATTTTTTACTGTAAGAATTGCAGTATACTTCTGGTTGCCTGAAACAGGCGGTGCTATGAACTTTGATTTTTCAGCTGATTTATCCGCAAGATATAAAGGCGGATTTCCGTTTTCAACTTCCCAGTTCCATTCAGTTATTCCTTTGTCATCGCTTGATTCTGAACCGTCAAGAACAAGATTGTCCCCTTCGGAAGCAATATACGTTTTCAGTTCGTCCTTTGTCATGAATCCAACTGCACTGGGAAAAGATACGCTGCTGTCAAAAATCTGAGCTGTAACCGAAAAAGAGTTTATTGCATCTTTGTCAGTAATGATTATTTCACTTTCGCCTTTTATTTTTCCGGTTACTGTTACGGTTCTTTCTGTTACCGAAGCTGAAGCAACATCAGACCGTCTGCTGAATGCACTGAAAGGAGGAATCCCTCCGTTAATCAGGAAAGTGTCGTTTGATCCTTCAATTATGCTCAGCAGAGATTTGTCAGGGAACATTTCCTTTATTATTATTGTAACTTCATCTGTGCCTTTTGAATTTCCGGAGTCTTTTACAGTCAGGGTAATTTTATGGGTACCGCTTTTTAATGTGTTTACCTTAAAAGATGTTCCTGTCCCAAGGTCTGTTATTTCTCCATTCAGGTTTGAACTCCAGGAAAGATTTTCCGGGGGAAGATCTCCGTCTTCGTTGTCTGTCCCGGTTCCGTGCAAAATTACATCTTCTCCTTTTTCATATTCCGGATAATCAGTCGATGGTGGCGTGGGCCGGTCAGGCTTGAGTATCTCTGCAACTGGGGGAACATTACCGTAAATTATAATTATTGATGTTTCCCCTGTTGCACCGTAAGAGTCTGAAGCCTTAAGGGTGATTGTATGCATTCCAGCACTGAGTGCCGGATTTACAAGTGTGGTGCCGGTCCCGATCTGTCCGTCTCTGCTTGATATCCATACAAGGTCTGCTCCAGTTATTGCTCCGTCTTCATAATCGGTTGCCTTTCCTGAAAATTCGATTGTATCGCCTTCATCAAAAACCGAATTGTCTGAAGGGAAAGTAATTTCGGGCACAGGGTATTTATTGCCTGTTACAATTGAAATTGAAACAGAGTTTTGTAATCCGTCATTATCTGTTGCTGTAAGGGTTATGGTATGGCTGCCCGGGCTTAGATTCGGGTTATTAAGCTGTGTACCTGTCCCGAGAAATCCGTCTATATCTGAAAACCACTCAAGGCCTGCTCCTGTAATTGAGCCGTCTTCATTGTCAGAAGCACTTCCTGTAAAAACAATATTTTCATTCTCATTGAAAATTCTGTTGTCTGCCGGAGAGCTTATTACTGGGACAGGCCCCTGATTTGTTATTTCAATTGTAATCTTTGTAGGGTCGCTTAAAAGACCGCTTGAATCTCTTACTGTCAGTGAAATTTCGTGAGTTCCCGGAGTAAGCTGGTTTGTGTTTACAAGGGGCCCTGTTCCGAATTCGTCGTCAATGCTTGAGACCCATCTCAATGTCGTATCCTGGATTGGCGGTTCTTCGCTGTCGTCACCCCAGCCCTGAAAGCTTATTGTCTGCTGTGAGGTAAATACAGAATTGTCAGGAGGAGATGTTATTACTGCAACAGGTTTTGTGTTAACTATTTCTATTGTGACAGATTGTTCAGTGTTTGCTCCATCGGGATCTGTAACGCTGAGGGTTATTGTGTGAACTCCTGGAGAAAGATCAGATATTTCAAAATCTGATCCTGTGTTAAGGTTGCCGTCAATATCAGAAGACCATTTCAGGTATTGGCCTGTAAGATTGTTGCCCGGAGGGTCAAATGCCGTTCCACGAAAAGTGACTGGGGTATTTACGGTAAATTGTTTATTATCTTCAGGAGAGAGAATCGTTACTGTGGGAGGTGTATTAACAATTTCTAAAGAAATTGTAGTACTGTCAGTTTCGTTTTGACTGTTTACCGCAGTAAAAGTGATTTCATGAGAGCCTTCTTTTAGGTTAGAGATTGATATATTCTGACCGTTCCCAAGTGCTCCATTAATGGTTGACTCCCAGCTAAGTGAGTTCCCGGTTAATTCGCCATCTAAATCATCAGTTGCACTGCCTTGTAAAGGAACAAATGAGCCAATCTCATATACAGCACCATCTGTTGGTTTTGTAATTATTACATCTGTGATCACTGCAAAAACAGCTTGATATGAAACAAGCAAAAGAATTACTATAAATAATAAATATTTTGTTTTAGCCATTTTGTGTCCGGAAATCAGTTTATTGTTATGGTTATGTCATCAGTATCTACTGAACCGTTTTTATCTGTAACAGTCAGTGTGATACTATGGGTTCCAGGCGGGAGAAAATTTATTACAAGATCCCGGCCCTGTCCGAAATTACCATTACTGTATATATTAGATCTCCATTCAAGATTTGAACCGTAAAGATCTCCGTCTTCAGTATCAGTCCCTTCTCCGTTAAATGTTATTGTGTCGCCGTGATCATATGTAGAACCGTCGGGCGGATAGGTTATTTGTGCAACGGGTCTGGTATTTAGTATATTTATTGTAATAGGAGATGCTGTTGCATCAAGTCCGTTTGAGTCTTTGGCAATTAGTGTGATTATGTGTTTGCCGCCGGAAAGATCAGTTTTTGTTATGGTGTTGCCGGTTCCGATTTCATTATCTATGGTTGAGAACCATTTTAGACTGTCTCCTGTCAGATAACCGTCTTCCGCATCCTGGGAGGTTCCTTCAAATAATATCATTTGTCCGGAGCTGAAGGTTGTATCATCGCCGGGTCTTATAATTGAAACAACAGGTGGAGTGTTCTGCTCTTCCTGAAGGGAAATTTTAATTTTTGCCATTGATACGTTCTGGCTTGAGTCTGTGGCCCTTAATGTTATCTCATGGGTTCCGTCACTGAGATACTGAGGTTCAAGAATTGTACCGATGCCGAGCTGCTTGTCTTTACTTGAAGTCCAGACCAGATTTGACCCTGAAAGGGTTTTTCCATTGGAATCATAGGCTGTGCCAATAAAAGTTATAAAGGAACCGGAATCATATACAGACTCATCGGCAGGGGATATTATTGATACTGTTGGAGGCGTTCCTTCGGACGGCTGAGGAGTTTCAGTCTGGTTATCCTTGGAAACACTGCTTGAACTGCTGCCTCCTCCGCTTGCAATTACAGTAAATAGTCCGAACAGGGTTATTGCTGCTAAAATTAACTTTTTTATTATGTCTTTGTTTTTTTCTGACATAAGGAATCACCTTTTTTGAAAATAAAAAAAATTGACGGGGATAATGCAAGAAATATAAACCCCGCTAAACCTCCTGCAACAGCCATGCCAATATCTCCAGGGTCATAAGTGCCGTTTTGAAAATAATTGTTTAAAGGAGAAAAAACAGGAGCTGAAAAAAAAGTGCTGAAAAAATCCGGGTATTTCTGGCCTGTTTCAAAGAAAATCTGAATTACTGTCCATGAAAGGCAAAGGAAGGTCAAAGAACTTTTTTTATCACGAATAAATGGAGAAGAAATAAGAATCATTGAGAAAGTATGGAAAAAGGCAGGGGATGAAAATATTACCATGTCTGGAATATATGAAATGAACCGGGCCGGTTGAATGAAAAAAATAGAGTTTTCCCTTGCAAAGGCATAAACTGCGCATCCTGCCGAAAAAAATAAAATACCTGCTGTAAAATTCAGTTTTTTTTCCATTTAATTCTCTTTGTATTATTTATTTTGAACTTTATAAAAAATCATATCGGAAAAAAAATATATCGATTTAGATAAATTTTTATTTTTGAAAGGGAAACTTTTTCCCTTTTTTTGGTTCAGCCAGGGAAAAAGTTTCTGTTTTTTTGGCACCTGCAGGCTTGTTCTTATTGTAAGTATTTGAAAATATTATCAAAAAAATATCGTCAAGAAATTGGCACATACCTTGCTTTTCTCTTTTCAACATAAATTCATGCGGGAGCATAGCATAATGTATACAAATATATTTTTTTCGGAATTTAATCAGACACAAATGTTTGAGGCTTCTGTCAGAACATCCGCCAAATCAGAAAAAAATACAGGATTTGATACTTTTTTAAATAAATATCAAAAAGGTGATTTTGAGTTTGTAAAAGCTTCATCATCTGAAGCTGCATCTGAAATGAAAGATTTTGCAGAACTTGAAGATCCAAATGAAAAAGCCATAAGTCTTCTGGTAGAGCATATGAAGGAAGTTTTGAGGAATGCTTCAAAGGGATCATCGTTTGTGAGTTTTACCTATACAGAAATTTCTTCGCTCAGGCAGTTTCTTGTTTCATCTGAAAATTTATCCATGGAAGAAATCGACAGTGTTTTAAGTTCAGGTAAAAATGCAGAGTCTTATCTTCCTGATATCCTGTCTTCTCTTGATACTCTGAATAAAGAAAACATAAGCGCCGAAAATGTTTATTTCCCTTTTTCATTTGTTCCCTATTTTGCAACTGCCTTAGAGAGCATTGGAGTAAAACCCGGTGAGATAACCTCTCTGATAGAATCTTCTTCTGATATGGAAAAGGGTTTTTCATTAAAAGGTCTTCTTGATTCTCTTGAAGAAATAAAAGCAGGCGCAATGGAAAGTCTTCAAAAACTTGATTCCGATAATAATGACATGAGTCTGGAAAAAGCTTCCAGGTATGAATATCTTTCTTCACTTGTAAAAGGGATTGAAACAATTGAATCAGTCTTTGAACTTCCCGAAGATAACAAGGCTAGTGTAAATCTTGACAAAAATTCTTTGAATAAATTCATTGCAGCAATCGAAAAAAAGCTTAACTCAGTAATTTCCGATTCAGAATTATATAAAAAATCGCTGGAAAGTTCTTCAGGGAAACAGGAAGCAGAATTTGTAAAAATTCTTCTTGATGCCGGTACTTCAGAGCAGGGGAGTTCTGAACTGAGTAAAAATATATTTGAAGAGTCTTTCATGGCATGGAAAAGAAGCCAGAGAATTTTATCTGAAGAAAATTTAAATACAGTTCAGGCTGATTATGAACAAAAGCTTTTTGAAAAATCCCATGAGTTTTCTCTTTTTACAAGTATTCCCGGTGAAAATTCCGGGACAGAAGGAGCTGTAGTTACAAACAATATCGGATTAAATCCGTCTTTCAGCGAAATAATTCAGGCCTCTGTACAAAATGATAAATTTGACTTTGATCTTGAAGGTATTGATTCAGATGAAGCTGATACTGATGTAAGAA
Organism: Desulfobacteraceae bacterium; assembly: GCA_050253255.1. Taxonomy (GTDB): domain Bacteria; phylum Desulfobacterota; class Desulfobacteria; order Desulfobacterales; family JACKCP01; genus JACKCP01. The sequence goes on from JBFWJK010000144.1 coordinate 6,500, forward strand.
GTCTTCTTAAAATCAGCATGAAAAATCTGAGGAAAGAAAATTCTGACGAGTTTGCAGAGGACAGTTCAGAATTTATGGATAAATCAATGTCAAGAAATTCCTCCGGTGTATCAAAAAGCTCTCAGGCCGGTTCAGGGACAAATCTTTCAAAGCAGATAATGGAACAGATTGAAAAGCAGATTTTAAGAACTGTTAAGCTTGGTGAAAAAGAGGTTTCCTTTAGATTGAACCCGCCGGATCTTGGAAGGCTTCACCTCAAGATAGAAAGTGTAAGAAACGGCCTGAACATAAAGATAATAGCGGAAAAAAGCTCAACCCATGAAATTATGGTGCAGCAGGCTCAGGAGTTTAAAAATCAGCTCCAGTCACAGGGAATGCAGGTGGCGGAAGTAAATGTTGAACTTGCTCAGAATTTTGACCAGGCAATGGCCAGAGAAAGAAAGAACAGTTTTGAAAACAGTTCTAAAAATAAAGGTACTTCCGGTATCAAAGGCAGAAACAGCCGTGAAGATAATGAAAAAAATACCGGATTTGTGACAAGAAAAATGTTTTTTTCTGACAAAGCCGTTGATCTGCTGGCTTAGGGGAGAAAGATTATGACTGCTGTATCAGATTCATTAAGCAATATTACAGGCTACACAGACTATATGGCTGAAAAGACCAAGTCTGATGATGACCTTGGAATGAATGACTTCCTTACAATGCTTGTTGCCCAGCTTCAGCACCAGGATCCTTTGAACCCGATGGAATCCCAGGATTTTACAGCCCAGCTGACTCAGTTTTCGCAGCTTGAAGCTCAGTTCAAGTCAAACACTATTCTTGAGCAGATTGCAGAGTCTTTGAGTCTTCAGACAGGGAAAAGTGCTGAAGATTATCTTGACAAGTATGTTACAGCCTCGGTCGATACAATAGATGTAACCAACTCAGCGGCAACCGGAGGTTTTTATACGCTTGAGGAGGCAGCTCAGGTTTCTGTTTCAATTTATGACAAAGAAGGGAATCTGGTTAAGAAAATAGATGCAGGTCAGAAAGAGGCAGGTTCCTATTCAGTGAACTGGGACGGAAAAGATACAGAAGGCAACCCTGTTGAAGACGGTACCTACAAGTTTTATGTGGAGGCTCTGACATCTTCGGGATACTCTCCTGTAAATACATCTGTAAGCGGAAAAGTTGATTCTATAATGTATCAGGGCGATAAACAGTACCTTGTTGTACAGGGAGTACTTGTATCTCCTGAGTCTGTGGTTGAGGCAAGAACAGAAGAATCCTCTGAATTCGAGCCAGGAACAACTTTTGATTACCTTGGAAAGACAGTTAAGGCTTCAACAGGTGCAATCTCAGTTGCTTCAGGAAAGGTTAAAAGTACACTTCCTTCTTTAGTATCCGGAGATGATACTTCCGTAAGAATCAATATTTTGAATTCAACAGGTCAGATTGTTTATTCATATTACAAGGGGGATATTGAGGGCGGAGAGCCGGTTCAGATTGAATGGGACGGTATGGACCAGAACGGGGATCCTGTACCGGACGGATATTATTATTATAATGGTGTAACTTCAGGCAGTGTTGAAATTGATACTTCGGTTGAAGGTGAGGTTACAGGAGTGTTTTATGAAAACGGAAGACATTTTCTCGATATAGACGGAGTACGTGTAGCTCCTGAATATATAGAAGCTGTTAAAGGATAATCACCGGAAATTTCCGGGTACTTAAATAAGGAGGGTAGGATATGTCCCTTACAAGTTCATTGTATACAGGCACAAGCGGGTTGACTAACATGGGTAACTCCATGCAGGTTATAGGTGATAACATTTCTAACGTCAATACTGTCGGTTTCAAAGGAAACAGATCTCTTTTTGCAGATCTTCTGAATCAGAGTATTGCGACTCAGTCAGGTTCTTCCCAGGTTGGGCGAGGCACAGCAATTCAGATTGTTGACACTTCCTTCCAGCAGGGTTCTTTTGAATCGACCGGAAATACAACCGACCTTTCAATCGGAGGGAACGGATTTTTTCAGGTAAGGGACAAAAATTCCCAGCAGATATACTATACAAGAGCAGGAAACTTTACCTTTGACAAAGACGGCAAGCTTATAAATCCCGACGGATTTGTTGTTCAGGGCTGGGAACTTGACGAGGAAACAGGCGATGATATAGGAGCAATCAAGGACATAGTTCTTGATTCGTTCACATCTCCTCCCAAGAAAACCGATACTGTCAATATGGTTACAAACCTTGATGCAGATTCTCAGAGCCAGTCAATTGTTCTGGCAAATGCATGGGATGCCACTGAAGATGACTTTATTGCACCAAACAACTATGAATATCAAAGTGTTGTAAAGGTTTATGACTCTCTTGGAAGTACTCATGATATTACAATTTATTATGATAAAAAAGCAGGCTCCACATGGGAATATCTTATTACATGCAATCCGGATGAAGACTCCCGTAATCTTGTTCAGGGAACATCAGCCAAGGGCCTTCTTGCAAGAGGGGAAATAAAGTTTAATGAAAGTGACGGTTCAGTCGGTGACATGACAATGGAAAGATTTACCGGAATTATCGGTAATGTAAGATCTTT
>JBFWJK010000145.1:0-9042 GCA_050253255.1 Desulfobacteraceae bacterium
GATGCTGTCATAACAGAAACATATGCTGAAGAGGGGAGCTATATTTCAGCACTTGAAAAAACAGCTCTTCTATACGGAACTTCATTGTACAGGGTTTCCGGATACATTCCCCAGGACAAAATTGAAAAACTTGTAAAAGCTGAGGGAAAAAATGCCCTTGTAAAAGTCTATTCCCAGACTTCCGGTCTTTTCAGAACAGGATATTTAAAATCACTTACAGGCCGTGTAGCTGAAAATTCGAGAATGATTGAAATCCTTGCTGAAATAAAAGACCCGCTTGCCCTTAATTCCGATGAAATGCCCCTGACAGCGGGAGATTATGTAAGCTTTGAAATTATGGGCGATATTTTAAAAAGCGTATTCCAGATTCCAAGAGAGTATGTACATGACGGCAATATCTGGATTTTTAATGACGGAAGTCTGGAAATAAGGCCCCTTGAAATAATCTGGAAAGATAATAAAAACGTTTTTGCGGAAAAAGGGCTGAAAGAAGGTGAAAAAATAGTCACTTCTTCAATTACGATTCCTGTAAACGGCATGCCTCTAAGAATAGATAAGAACTAAGGTAAACAAATGAGCGAATTCACTGAAAAAGGCCCTCTTGGATGGATGGCATCCAATTCTGTTGCTGCAAACCTTTTAATGACTGTTCTTCTTGTCGGAGGCCTTATCATGGCTTTCAACATAAAGCAGGAGGTTTTCCCTGAGTTTGCCCCTGATACTGTTGTTGTCTCAACAGCATACCCCGGAGCAAGCCCTGAGGAAGTGGAAAAAGGTATTATTCTCCCTGTTGAAGAGGCGGTTGAAGGTCTTGAGGGTATAGAAAGCATAAGCTCCACTGCTTCCGAAGGCTCAGGGACTGTTATTATAGAAGCCCTTAAGTCAGCAGACATAATAAGACTCTGGCAGGAAATTGAAAAGGAAGTTGACAGAATAGACTCTTTTCCCGATGAGGCCGAAGACCCGAAAGTTTCAATTTCTGAAAGAAAAAGAGGAGTTCTTGACCTTGTTTTATGGGGATCTGAAAATGACATTGTCCTAAGAGACACTGCGGAAAATATAAAAGACAGACTTTTGCAGAGTCAGGACATAACCCAGGTGGAGTTAAGCGGCTCAAGGGACAGAGAAATTCATATTGAAGTTCCAATGGCCAACCTGAGAAAATACAATTTAAAAATAGGAGATATTGCATCTCTTGTAAGAGCCTCTTCAGTTGAAGTAGGTGCAGGAAACCTTAGAACAAAAGGCGGCGATATTCTTGTCAGAGTAAAGGATCTGAAGGAAAAGGCGGAAGAATACAGAAAACTTCCGGTCATAACTGCAGAAAACGGTGAAAATCTTTTGCTTGAGGATATTGCTGTTGTCAGTGAAGGTTTTGAAGACGCTTTTATCACAGCAGGATTTAACGGAAAAAATGCTCTTTTAATCGATGTATACAGAATAGGGGATCAGACTCCGATTCAGGTTTCAGAAGCTGCAAAAAAAATTATGACAGAGATAAATTCCGAACTTCCCGGTGATCTAAAACTGTCAGTTTTAAGAGACAGATCAGACATATTCAAGGACAGGGGAACCCTTTTACTTAAAAACGCCCTTCTCGGCCTTATCCTTGTTTTTATTCTTCTTGCTCTGTTTCTTGAAATAAGGCTTGCCTTCTGGGTAAGTCTTGGAATTCTTGTTTCCTTTTTGGGCTCATTCCTTATTTTTCCTTTCACAGACTTCAGCATCAATATGATTACAATGTTTGCTTTTATAATTACACTCGGGATTGTGGTTGACGATGCAATTGTGGTCGGTGAAAACATTTACAGTTCCAGACAGCAGGGGCTTTCTTTTTTTGAATCTTCGGTTTACGGTGTAAAGGAAGTTGCAACGCCTGTATTTTTCAGTGTTGCTACTAATATTGTAACCTTCCTTCCATTGTTTTTCGTTCCCGGATTCATGGGAAAAATATTCAAATATATACCTGTTGTTGTTGCATGTGTGTTTTTCATGTCTCTCATTGAAAGTCTTCTGATCCTTCCCGCACATCTCGGACACCAGAAAAAGCTCAGGAAAAAAGGGCCTCTTCATTTTATAACGAACACTCAGATCCGCTTCAGCACAGCATTTGAGTCTTTTATTGAAAAAGGCTACGGTAAATTCCTTAACTTTGCAATTGCACACAGATACAATGTAATAGCTTTCTGTCTTGCCCTTCTCCTCGGTTTCGGAGGATTCATCAAATCCGGAAGAATGGGAATGACACTTTTTCCTTCAGTTGAATCGGATTATGCCTTTGCAAGCGTTACCCTTCCTGTTGGTTCTTCCAGCGAAAATGTGAGAAGCGCCGAAAAAATTCTTATTGATGCTGCAAAAAAAGTCATTGAAGAAAACGGAGGAGAAAAACTGAGTCAGGGAGTGTTTTCTCTTATAAGCGAAAATACAATAAACATAAGGGCATATCTTACAGAAGCAGACAAAAGGCCAATCAGCACAACAGCTTTTTCAAACAAATGGAGAGAATATACAGGAAATCTTACAGGAATAGAAACAATGGGTTTTGAATCCGACAGAGGAGGTCCCGGGGCAGGAAAAGCTCTTACAGTAAGACTTTCACACCCGGACAAGGATATCCTTGAGCAGGCAGGTGAAGAACTTGCAAAAAAACTTGATGGATACCAGGGTGTATCCGATATTGACGACGGCTCTGCAAGCGGCAAGCGCCAGATTGACCTGACAATTCTTCCTGCCGGAAAAAGAATGGGGCTTACATCCAGAGAAATAGCCAATCAGGTACGAAATGCTGTATACGGAAAAGAGGCACTCTCATTTTTGAGAGGTCAGGATGAAATAAGTGTAGTTGTAAAGCTTCCGGAAAAAGAACGGCGCTACGAGGCGACACTTGAGAATCTTGTCCTGAATGCTCCAAAAGGAGAAATTCTTTTAAGGGATGCTGCCGAAATATCCTATTCAAGAGCATTTACTTCAATAACCAGAGAAGAGGGAATGAGAGTTGTTTCAGTTACGGCCGATATTTTCCCCCGGTCTCAGGCAGATATTTTAAGTTCAAACCTTAAAAAGGATGTTCTTCCCCGGATGATGGAAAAATACCCCCTTCTGACTTACAGTTTTGAAGGAAGACAGGCTGAAATAAGAGACAGCGTTGAAAGCCTTATACAGGGGCTGCTCTTTGCTCTCTTAGTGATTTATGCACTTCTTGCAGTACCTTTTAAAAGCTATTTTCAACCTTTAATCATAATGCTGTGCATTCCATTTGGTATAATCGGCGCAATAATAGGTCATCTTATTATGGGGTATTCCTTAAGCGTTATGAGTATTTTCGGAATTGTCGCGCTTTCAGGTGTTGTTGTAAACGGGTCTCTTGTGTTGATTGATTTCACAAACAGAAAGACACGGGAAGGAGAGTCACCCTCAGACGCAGTTCATCATGCAGCAAGACAGAGATTCAGACCTATAATGCTTACAACCCTTACAACCTTTTTCGGCCTTATGCCAATGATTCTGGAAACTTCAAGGCAGGCAAGGTTTCTTATTCCAATGGCAATCTCACTTGGTTTCGGGGTTTTATTCGCAACCATAATAACCCTTGTCATGGTTCCCTGTTTTTATCTTATGACAGAAGACATTAAAAAAGCTTACTTCATGATTTTTAAAGATCAGAAAGAGATGGAAATAAACTCATAAAATGATATTATTTCATACTAATCTTTTCCAAAACCTGAAAACCTGGATTGAAATGAAAAAAACATCTGTTATCACAGCGTTTATTATAAGCCTGATATTTGCAGTACCGGCTTTTTCCGAAACGATTATTTCTTTTTCAGGAGGCAGTTTCTCTCCTGAAGAAGATTTTATGTCTGCTTTTGATACAGGATATACTCTTGCGGCAGGATGTGTGACAAGCGCAGGTGATATGTTTGCACTTGGTATTGAAGCCGCTTTCAGCCAGACCGAAGCAGAAGCCGGTATTCATGGAAACAGCTACAAGGATACCCTCTCAACTTTTGGAATCGAAGCTGTTTTTTATATTCAGCCTAAAGATGCAAGAATTCAGCCTTATGCAGGAATAGGGATTGGTGTATACGGAAACAATGTAACATCAGAAATTAACGACACTGAATATTTCGACGACTCAGGCTCAGCTTTCGGCGGTGTTGCAAAGGCGGGATTGAGATTATACCTTGATGATAAATTTTTTATTGGCGGATATGCAAAATATTTTACAAATGAACAGGATTTTCAACTGACAGACGGTTCGATAAAATCCCTTAATATAGGCGGAACCTCTCTCATGTTTGAAGTAGGTGCAAAGCTTAAATAAAAAAAGACTGCCCTGAACACAAAAAAGGAAGCCTTTTTATTTTCTGTCTGTCTCCAAACTGTTTTCTTTTAAAAAAGAGGTAATGATTCTGACATTTTCATAATTTTTTCCAAAATCTACAAGAGTTGTAGAAACAGCGGGACAGCTTGAAACAATAACAGAAGTCTCATTATTGTCCGCATCATTTTTTATTTCAAAACTTATAATGTCGCCCCAGGTTTTCCATGTGGTTCCTGTCTGTGCTGAAATTATGCCTTTTGACTGATCAGCTTCCTTAATTTCACATTTTTTTATTTTCTCAAGGGATTTTAAGCAAAGCTCAAAAACTTTTTCATAAGAAAGCGCCACAACAATTTCAGCTTTTTGTTTAACCCCTTTATCTTTTTCTGATACATTGTCTTTGTTTCCAAAGAATCGATTTATCAGAAAAAGAACTGAAGCCATTATAAAGCCGAACCCGATCCCTGAGGCGGCTCCTGCTTTAAGCCCGGGATAGAATCCGAACTGAAGACAGAAAAAAACAGCTGAAATAAGGGCAAAAGGAATCCCTGCTCCAAAAAAGACTTTAAAAAAATTATTCATAATCAAAAAATAACAATCTCAGTTTCAGGTTTTCTGTTTTCTTCCAAAAGATCTTTTCATGAGAAAAAACAGAAAAACAAGCCCTGTACCAAAAAGAACAACGGTTCCAGGCTCAGGAGCATAAGAAAGCTCTCCTGTTGAGTACAGAAGCTTATCACTTCCGTCGTTTTCAAAACCTCTCATTCTCACAACCAGATTCTTATTGAAAAAACTGCTTTCATCAATAGACGAGAGCCCTGAGTCCGAACTTACATAAAAAACAAATTCTTTTGTTGAGCCTTTTCCTATTCCACCATGAGGTTTACCTGACCCGTTAAACTTATTTTTATCAATAGAAGCACCAATATCAAAAGAACCATACGGGCTTGCTTCAATTTCTTTCAGCAGGTAAAAGTCATTATCTTTAAAATCTATACTTTCTAAATTTATGTTATCCGGAGCATTAAGGGCAAAACCTGTAATATAACCTCCCAAATCTGAGTTATTGGTCAAAGATATATGCAGTTCGCCAAAAGTATCACTTTTTGCTGAATAAGTTACTACTCCTGAAACACTTCCAATCGATTCTGTGGACTTAATAAAATTAATTGGAACTGAGTATGCATTGAAGCTCAATAAAAAAAAGAAAAACAATAAAAATAAAGCCTTTTTCATAACTCCTCTCCTCCCGGCAGAAAAGCATCTGCCCTTAAAACTTCGATTTTAACCCGGCCCGGCGGCATACTTTATGACACAATTAACTCCGCCGGTTACATTCGGGATTAAGTATTTAGATATATTTATAATATTTCAACAAAAAACTGATCTGAGTCAAGCAAAATATATCAAAGGAGGCGCCATATTTATCAATAAACTATTTAGTTGCTGAACGAAAACGGCCTTTTTTGTCCATTCTCAAGTCAGATTCAAAATTCAATCCTCAAAATACTCAATGTATTCATGCGGTTATATTTTTCATCTTCCTTGAACTGAACAAAAAATTCTCGTTTTCGGCCAATCACTATTTAAAGAAAGCAGGACTTGATTCCTGATAAAAACTTCTGATGAATGAACTGTTTTCAACGGGAAATCATCTTAATATAAAAACTGAAATTTCTCCCGGCTTCCAGAGCCTCATCCTTGGTCCCCATGTCCCTGTTCCCCTTGAAACATAAAGGTTCATTTTATTTATTCCGTAAAGTCCGGACAAATATTGATACCTTGTCCTTACAAGATAGTTGAAAGGCCAGAGCTGGCCGTTATGGGTATGTCCGGAAAACATCAGGTCAAAACCTCTGCGCGAGGCTTCTTCAGCCATCCATGGAGTATGTGAAAGAAAAATTGAAATTCCTTTGGGAAGGCCTGAAACAGTCCTGCTGAAGTTTTCTTCCATTTCTCCTTTTGTTCGTGAAGATGATGTCAGATCATCGATTCCTGCAATTACAAGTCCGTTTGAAAGCTTAACCCATTCATTGGATAAAAGGGGAATTTTCGCTTCCCGTAAAATTTTTCCTGTAATATCCTGCCTGTTGAATCTTAAAGAATCATGATTTCCCCTTACTGCAAAAACACCAGACGGGGCTTTGAATTTTTTCATTGCAGGGACAAATTTTTGAGGATCTGCCTTTCTTTCAAAAATATCTCCCGCAATTAAAATAAGATCAGGCTCAACTGATTTTAGCTGTCTGGCAAGATTTTCAATCCATGATTCACTTATCATCATTTCTCCTGCATGAAGATCAGACAAAACGGCAATTTTAAAATCCCTGAGGTTTTTTGGGAGATTATCTATCTGTATTTCCGATACTTCAATCACAGGAGCCCTTAAACCCTGAACATGTGCAGTTAAAACCATTAAAGCACCTGCCAGAAGACTTAAGACTCTTAATTTAAGCTTATATTTTTTAAAGAAGAATCCAAAACCTGATAAAATGTCTGAAATAAAAAAAGCAACCGACAGACAAATAAGAGAACCCATTAAATGCATTCCGTAAATCTGAAGCAGGTCTGAATAAAACTCATGATTATAGGTTTTTCTGAAAATTCTCGATATCAGGAACAGTCCCCAGATAATAAATCCTGATAACCAGAAAAATTTTCTTATTCTTTCAGGTTTTGATTTAACAATAAAATCAATTTTAAAAAAAACATAGACACTTAAAATTGTCACAAAAACTGTAAGTATTGTCCCGAAAACCGAAATAACTCCCTCCTTGAAATATTAAAAATTTATGTCAGATTTTTAATTTACATTAAACAGCAGGAAAAACAAAATTTATAAGATCACATTATTTTTATGATATTAAAAATAATTATCCATAGACAAACATATTCCGTTTTTAAAAAAACTTTTTGTAATAATAATTTTTTATGTTATTAAAACAATTCAAAAAAATCTGCTTTTTGAAACATTAAATTACTGAATCAGGATATTTTTATCCTTTGCACAGCGGCTGAACGAAAACCGCCTTTTCCTTTTATTTCCATACTGGAAAATCTTATAAATCCAAATATTTTTGTTCACGAAAAGACGCTTTTCGTTTATCTGCTGTGAGCAAAAACAACAGCATCAAAATAAACCATAAATACAGGCGGTTAAATGGATTGTAAAAAAAATAGACTTCTGGTGGTACAAGGCGGCAAAAAAAGATTCAACAAAAACCTTTCAGTTCCAAATCCGGTTCCTGAAAAAGCGATACAAAAAGCCGAGGAAATTTTAAGGTCTGGCGAGCTTTTCAGGTATGGATGTGACAAACCTTCCCAGTCTGAAGCATCTCTTCTTGAAAGAGACTTTGCAGATTATCTTGGAACAAAATATGCCCTTGCAGTAAATTCATGTTCAAGCGCAATTTTTATCTCTCTTTTGTGTGCAGGATTAGAACCCGGAGACAAAGTTCTTGTTCCGGGATTTACATTCACAGCTGTTCCAAGCAGCATAATCCATGCAGGCGGTGAACCGGTTCTTGTTGAATGCAAAAAAAACTATACAATAGATACAGACGATCTTGAAAAAAAAGCTTCAGAAGACACAAAATTTTTAATGCTTTCCCACATGAGAGGCCATATTTCAGATATGGATGCAGTTTTAAAAATATGTGAAAAATACAATATATGCCTTATTGAAGACGCAGCACACAGTCTTGGAGCAAAATACAAGGGAAAACCTGCCGGAACATTTGGTAAAGCAGGGTGTTTCAGTTTCCAGTCCCACAAAATGATAAATGCCGGTGAAGGCGGAATTCTTGCAACAAATGACGAGGAAATAATTGCAAAGGCCATTTTATATGCAGGGTCATTTGAGAAATCCTATGAAAAGCATTTTATAGATACCGAAAAACTTCCTGAACTTCAGAAAAAAATTCCCACATACAACCAGAGGATTTCAAATCTTACAGCAGCCGTTGCAAGGGCACAGGTTCCTCTGATTGACAGTAACGGTGAAAAATACAACAAAAACTTCAAAACCTTTTCCGATATTATTTCAAAGTCAGATTATATTGAAATACCTGAAACAGAAGAAAATGTTTACAAAATATATGATTCTGCCCAGTTCAATCTTATAAATCTTAGCTTAGAACAAATTCAGGAATTTGTAAGGCTCATGAATCTGGAAAACATAAAAATTTCAGTATTTGGAATTGAGTCGGGAAATGCAAGATGCTACTGGAACTGGGAGTATCTTGAACAAAACCACAGCCTCCCGGAAACTGAAAAAATACTTTCTGCAGCCTGTGATCTAAAGCTTCCTCTCTATCTTGAAGAAGAAGACATGAAAATCATGGGAAGTATAATTGTTGAAGTTCTTGATTATATAACATGTGAAGAAAATAAGCTGACAGGGACTTTTTCCTAAAACCCAAAAGGTGCTTTAAAAAAATCTTTTTAAAGCACCTTTTGTCAATTTCTTTCAGATGCATTTTCTTGCTATATATACGCCGTAGCTGAAATAATCTTTGTATTTTTCATACAATTCAATTTCAAACTTTTCAGCTTCAACTATTTCAAGAGCTGCCTGTGTATTCCCGTTTCTTTTTAAAAAATCATCAAAACTCTTTTGAAGCGGGCGATAATAATTATCAAGCCAGCAATGCTCCGGCAAAACAAAATACCCAAGCGGACAATAACCGTTTTTTTCAAGCACTGCTATTTTTGATGAT
>JBFWJK010000146.1:0-8952 GCA_050253255.1 Desulfobacteraceae bacterium
ATTGAGTGAGTTTTTTATGATTTCAAGCATGACATCCTATGCAAGATCTGAAAAAATAGATGAAAATGTCAAATTGTTTGCAGAAGCCAGAACATACAACAGCAGATTTCTTGACATCGCACTTAAGATTTCTTCTGATTTTGCAGATCTTGAAGAAGTTATCAAAAAAAAGATTGCAGCCGTTATTTCAAGGGGCAGAGTGGAAATTAAATTTCATATTGAAGATCTGTCTGAAAGTGATGCTCTGTTTTACATAGATTATGACAAGGCCGCGGCTTACTTCAGAATGTATGAAAAACTACGGAATGAACTCGGGCTTTCGGAAGAAGTTAAAATGGAACAGATTCTGAAATCCGAAGGTGTAATGAAGAAAAATGACCGAAGAGACAATTCAAAGTACCTTGGGCTTTTAAATGAAGTAATGGACGAAATGCTTTCTGATCTGGTTAAAATGAGAAAGGTAGAGGGAGAAGTGATTTACAATGATTTTTGTGAAAGACTTTCTTTCATAGAATCTTTGATAAAGGAAATCGAAGCTGAATCTGAAAATGCGGCAAAGGAATATTTCTCAAAACTCAGCCTTAAGATAAAAGAGCTTGTTTCTTCAGCTGATATGGAGATAGATCAGACAAGGCTTGCCCAGGAAGCTGCGTTTCTTGCAGACAAGACCGATGTTTCGGAAGAGATTTTAAGGATCAGAAGTCATCTTGCCCAGTTCAGAAAATATATGGACGGTTCAACTCCACCGGGAAGAAATCTGAATTTCCTTCTTCAGGAGCTCCATCGTGAAATCAATACCCTGGGAGTGAAACAGGGAAACGTACTTATTTCAAAAAACTGTGTTGAAATTAAATCCGAACTGGAAAAATTGAGAGAACAGGTTCAAAATGTTGAATAATTTTTAATTATGTTTTAAAAAGGTTGGAAATTTAAAATTAAAGCCTGATAAAATCATTTATATTGAGTTATTTATTCAGGACCTTTTATTTTTGCAGTTTTTTCCATTTTCTTCAAAAATTGATTATTTATTGAAATTATTCAATCAAACTTTAAGGGCTGCTTATAATGACCAATAATTCTTCCATAGGGAAAAATTTATCCCTGAAATCCAAATCGAACCAGCTTCTTTTAAACATTGGTTTTGGAAGCACAGTTGTGGCTGAACGGGTTGTTGCAATTCTTTCACCTAATTCCGCTCCCATGAAAAGACTTAAGGATGATGCCAGAGAGGACAGAAGACTTGTGGATGCAACCCATGGCAGAAGAACCAGATCAATAATAATTCTTGACAGCAACCATGTTGTACTTTCTGCAATTCAGGCTGAAACCATTTCTCACAGATATGCCGCCCTTACCGAGCACAAGGAAGAGCATCTTCCCATGGAAGACGAGGAGATATGAGAAACTTATGGAAATAACCGGTAAAATCTTTGTAATTTCAGCTCCTTCAGGAGCAGGGAAGTCCAGTCTGTGTAATTACATCCTCAAGGAAATTGATGATCTTTCCTTTTCTGTTTCATATACAACCAGAGAGCCCAGAAAAGGGGAAATTGACGGAAAAGATTATTTTTTTACGGACAAGGATACATTCGAAGCCTGGATCAGAGAAGATAAATTTGTTGAATATGCTCTTGTATATGGTAATTATTACGGCACTTCAAAGGATTATCTGGAAGAATCGATAAAAGCCGGTAAAAATATTCTGCTGGAGATAGATATTCAGGGAGCCAGAGCCATAAGGGAAAAATTTGAAGATGCAGTATTGATTTTCATCAATGCACCTTCCTTTCAGGAGCTTAAAAAAAGACTTGAAAACAGAGGGACTGACAGCGAAGAAGTAATAAGAAAAAGACTTGAAGCGGCTGAAAATGAAATAAAGGCCTCTGTTTTTTTTGACTATGTAATTGTAAATGATGATTTTGAAAAAGCTTCTAAAGAACTTAAGAAACTTATTGAAGAAAAAATTACCTGAAAGAATAAAATATGGCAGAAACAGAATTTATTTTCGGTCCCCACAGCGTACTTGCCGCCATTAAAGCAGGTAAAAGAAAGATAATTAAAATTCTTATTACTGAAAAAAACAGTTTTACAGACGAAATTACCGGAGAAGCTGAAAAAAGAAATATAAAGTCCTTTATCGCTGATAAGGATAAAATATCCTCACTTACAAAGGCAAAAAATCATCAGGGGATTGCTGCTGAAGCATCACTTCTTCCTTTTCTCGATTTTGATGAGTTCCTTGATTCCCCGAGGTTTGAAAACAGGTTTGCTGTTATTCTTGACAGTCTTGAAGATCCTCTGAATCTTGGATCTATAGCCCGCTCAGCCCTTTGTCTTGGAGCAGATGCAATGATTATCCCAAAGGACAGGTCTGTTCGTCCAACTCCTTTTGCTTCAAAAATTTCTGCAGGAGCTCTTGAATATATTCCTCTGATAGTCCAGACAAATATTGTGAATACCATAAAAGATCTTAAGGCCCGGGGTTTCTGGATCGGAGGTCTTGACGGAGACGGAAGCGATACCATAGAGGACAGTGCAGTCACTTCGCCTTTTGCACTTGTTGTTGGAAGTGAAGGAAAGGGAATACGGCCTCTTGTGAAAAAAAATCTTGATTTTGTTTTTAAAATTCAGCAGAAAGGCCCTGTAACATCTCTTAATGCATCGTCTGCAGCAGCCATTGGTATTTATGAGTGTGTGAAAAAAATTAAATTTTAACTGTCCGGCAGTTTTATTTTTTTTGTGTCAATTGCCTCGATTATTTTTCCGGAAAGATATATTGAACCCGCAGCACAGATGATATCGTCTTTTTCTGCAGTTTCTAATGCTTTAATGCATGCTTTTACAGGATCTGGTTCAACTGCTGATTTTACTTTGGTAGACTTTTTCAGATCAATGGGATCAAGTGCTCTTGGAGATTCTGGTTTTGTAAATATAAATGTTTTTGCAAGGGGTTCAAGAATTTTCAGGTTTTTTAGATAGTCCTTGTCATTCAAAGAACCGAAAACAAATATTATTTTTTTCTTTTTTTCCTCAAGATACTCTTTTAAAACTCTGCATGAATCAGGATTGTGTGCACAGTCTACAATGAACTCGGGAGCACCGGAAAATTTTTCGAGCCTTCCTCTCCATGATGTTTTTCTTATTCCGTTTTCAATCTGGTTTACGGTTATTTGGAATATATCGGGATAGAATCTGTTCAGGACAAGGCATGAAAATGAAGCAAGCGCTGAATTTATTATCTGGTGATTACCTTTAAGAACAGGGCTGAGCCTTATTTTTTCAGAGGAATCAAGAAAAAAAGCACCGTCTTTTTTTTCAACTGAAAAATCCTGACCCATTGCGTACATGGGTGAGTTGTTTTTCAAAGCCTCTTTTTTAATGATTTCAAGAACTTTTTTATCTGAAGTTCCTGTAACAACAGGTCTGTTTTTTTTTATTATCCCTGCTTTTTCTCCTGCAATAAGCTCTATTGTATTTCCAAGGAAATCACTGTGATCCATTGTTACGTTGGTTATTACAGACAGATGCGGGTTAACGGTATTGGTTGAATCGAACCGGCCTCCCATGCCTGTTTCAATGACAGCCGCATCTGTATTGTTTTCTTGAAAATATTTGAAAGCGAGGGCTGTTGTAAATTCAAAAAAAGTAGCTTTTCTTTTTCCGGTGTCACATTTTTCGACAAGATCAAAAAGTCTTATCAGGGATTCTGTATCGATTAATGTATTGGATATCTGAATTCTTTCCCTGAAATCATAAAGATGAGGAGATGTGTAAAGTCCTGTCTTTAATCCGTATTCCTGAAGAATGGATGCAATATAGGACGCAGTTGAACCTTTGCCGTTGGTTCCTGATATGTGAATTGTTATATAGCTGTTTTGAGGGTTTCCAAGGTTTCTCAGCAGGTTTTCAGTTATTTCAAGCCCTGGTTTTATTCCTGCAGCTGTTTTTGAGAAAAGGGAGTTTAGTTTATATTTTATGTCCATGTAATAAGTCATTCAGCCAGATTTTAAAATTGGATTACATTGCCTTGTTTGACTGTATTGTGAATTATAAAGTCAAATACTGATTAAAGAGAAGAGATAGCTCTGTATTTATAAAAAATCAAGATTTTAAGCACAGGCAGAAATAAAAAACCCGGCCAAAAGACCGGGTTTTAAAACTTAGACAAAGGATATTTAAAACTATTTTCTGAAACTTCTGCGTTTTGAATCCGCAATGCGCTGACGACGTCTTGCTTCGCGCATTTTACGTCTTTTAAGCTCGTTTGGCTTTTCATAATATTTCTTAAGACGAAGACGCTTGAAAAGTCCGTCGTTCTGGATCTTTTTCTTAAGTACTTTAAGAGCTTTTTCCAGATCTTCATCGTGAACTTTAACTTCGATATCCTTCAAGTAGATCACCCCTTTACATAGATTTTTTTAAACTTTAAAGATATACTACAAGGGTTTATATTTTGCAATAAAAAACCGCAGAAAAAATCTGCGGTAAAATTCTAATTAGTCAAGAGCCTTCATAAGAGCTTCTTTAACTGTATTGATTGGAGCATCACCTTCAAGAACTATGTACTTTGTTTCGCCTTTATCTGCAAGAGCCTTGAAATAGTAAGCAGAAGCAAGAGTTCCGTTTTCTTCATCATAGTAAATGTCATGACGCTTGTTGATTGCAGCTTCATCCTGGTCGTCAGCACGTGTTGAAAGAGCGCCGCCGCATACTCTGCACTTGTCGCCGTCAGGCTTGATTACATCGATATTAACGTTGTTTGGATGTCCGTTGTCATTTTCGCAGAGTCTTCTGCCCATTATTCTTCCCTTGGCAATTTCTCTGTCAAGCTTGATTTCAACAACATAGTCAAGCTTCATGCCTGCAGCTTTAAGAGCTTCATCAAGTTTTTCAGCCTGTACCTTGTTTCTTGGAAAACCGTCAAGCAGCCATCCGCCTGCGTTTTCAGGCTTCTTAAGAGTATCAAGAATCATTGGGATTGTGATTTCGTCAGGAACAAGATCACCCTTGTCAATGAATTCCTTTGCTTTTTTACCAAGCTCTGTTCCGCCTTTGATGTTTTCACGGAAAATTCCGCCTGATTCAATGTGTGAAACATTGTATTTACCTTTGATAAGTGAAGCCTGAGTTCCTTTTCCACCGCCGTTTGGTGCAAAAATAAGGATGTTCATAATTTCTCCTTTTCTTAAAATATAATGTTTTATACTTACAAATAAGTTTAATATTAACTATGCGGCCGTTATCCAGGGCCGGCATTGTTTTTTTAATGAAGCATATATCAGCTAAGGTTAAAAAATTACCTAGTAAGATAAGTGTTTTTTGTCAAGCAAGATTAAACTTGTCACATATATTAGTTTTTTTAAATATTGTAAATGTCTTAATTTGGTATTCAGATTTTTATATTAAAGAGTTATATGATAAAAAAATTAAAAAAAATAACAAAAAATTCTTGCAATGAAATGAGATTATAGTATTAAAAGTCTGATAAATTTATATGCTGCATCAGGGAGGAAATTTTTGGTTCGCATAGGCTTGACTGGCGGGCCCGGCAGCGGTAAATCTACTGTTGCCAGAATTTTTAAGAGGCAAAATACAGCATTTTCAGATCTGGATCATCTTTCCAGAGTTGCGGTGGAACCGGGGCGGCCTGCATTTAAAAAAATAGTAGAATATTTTGGTAAATCTGCAGTCAGCGACTCAGGTGATCTTGACAGGGCTTTTTTAAGAGAAAGACTCATTAAAAATCCAGCTGATAAAAAGGTTTTGGAGGATTCGATTCACCCTGAAGTTTTCAGGCTTCTTTCCATTGAAGAGGAAAAATATCTGAAGTCGGGTGAAAAGGTTTTTTGCGTTGAGGCTCCTTTGCTTTTCGAAGCCGGGATGAAGGATTTTTTCGATTTTACGGTTACTGTGTACTGTTCCAGAGAACTGCAGATAAAAAGAGTTATGGAGCGGGACGGGCAGTCGTATGAGAGTGCTGCAGGGCTGGTTGACTCACAGATACCTCTTGCCATGAAAGCTGATAATTCCGATTTTGTCATTTATAATGAAAACGGAATTGAAAGTCTTGAAAAACAGGTTTTGGAGATTCTGGAACAACTGAATTAAACCCTTGACTTTGTTTGGTAAGTGATTTATTTTTGACAAATAACCTGCCGTCCAATTTGTAAAAAAACAAAAAGGCTCTTCCTGAAATATAAAATTCATCAGAAAAGTAATGGCGTTAAAAAAAGCGAACAGCTTTGGTTGGAACAATCCGTAAAAAATTATTGAAAAAAAATACTTTATTAATCTTATTAGGTGGTTAAATGAAATCTACTAGAACCAGCGGGCAAAAGAAGCAGTCTTTGAAAAATTCAGACTCCGTAAATCTGACATCTCTTAAAAGAATGACTGTGCCGGATCTTGCCTCTATGGCTAAAAGCTACGGAATAGACTGTCCTGCAGGAATGCTTAAGCAGGAATTGATTTTTGCTCTTCTCCAGCATCATATTGATAAAAACGGGGCAATATACGGAGAGGGTACGCTAGAAGTTCTTCCCGACGGTTTCGGTTTTTTGAGGGCTCCGGATTATAATTATCTCCCCGGGCCGGACGATATTTACGTTTCTCCCTCACAGATTCGTAAGTTCAATCTCAGAACCGGAGATACAGTTTCAGGCCAGATCAGGCAGCCAAAGGATACAGAGAGATATTTTGCCCTTCTAAAGGTTGAGGCAATAAACTATGAAGATCCGAACATAGCAAGAGAAAAAACCCTTTTTGACAACCTCACTCCGCTTTATCCTGATGTAAAAATTCAGCTTGAATCAGCAGCAGACAATTATTCAATGAGAATAATGGATCTTCTGGCACCTATAGGTTTCGGTCAGAGAGGTCTCATTGTATCTCCTCCAAGAGCAGGTAAGACAGTTCTTCTTCAAAATATTGCAAACAGCATAATAGCCCATCATAACCATGTTATTCCAATGGTACTTCTTATAGATGAAAGACCTGAGGAAGTTACAGACATGGCAAGGAACGTTAATGCGGAAGTTATCAGCTCCACATTTGACGAGCCTGCTGAAAGACATGTCCAGGTTGCTGAAATGGTTATTGAAAAAGCCAAAAGGCTTGTTGAGCATAAAAAAGACGTTGTTATTCTTCTTGATTCAATTACAAGACTTGCCAGAGCATACAACTCTGTGATACCACCAAGCGGAAAAGTTCTGTCCGGCGGTGTTGACTCCAATGCTCTTCACAGGCCGAAAAGATTTTTCGGTGCGGCAAGAAACGTGGAAGAGGGCGGAAGTCTTACAATTATAGCCACTGCCCTTATCGACACAGGCAGCAGGATGGATGAAGTTATATTTGAGGAATTCAAGGGAACCGGCAACATGGAAATAGTCCTTGACAGAAAACTTGCCGACAGAAGAGTGTTCCCATCCATTGACATCAAGAAGTCAGGTACAAGAAAAGAGGATCTTCTTCTTGATCAAAGCGTTCTTAACAGGGTATGGATACTAAGAAAATTGCTTGCAAACTTAAATAGTGTTGACAGCATGGAATTTTTGATTGATAAAATGGGCGGAACTTCAAATAATGAAGATTTTCTGGAATCAATGAATACTTAAGTAATTGAACAGGGATCATGATTTTTTGTTCAGTTTCGATTTTAAAAAAATAAAGTGAGACAGGAGAGAGAAAATGAAGCAGGGAATTCATCCTGAATATGAAAAAACAAAAATAACATGTGCCTGCGGCAATGTTTTGGAAGTAGGATCTGCAAAAAAGGATATGAGTGTGGAAATATGCTCAAACTGCCATCCTTTTTTCACAGGAAAGCAGAAACTTGTTGATACCGAAGGTCGTGTTGACAGATTCAGAAAAAAATTCGGCGATTACAAGGACAAGCTTACAAAAAAATAAATTTTTTTGTCAAACTTATGAAAAAGCGTTCTCTTTTTATATTAAAAGGACGCTTTTTTTCTTTTTTACGGATGTGTAAATTATGTACGAAAAACTTGAAGGCGTTCTTGACAGATTCGAGCAGCTTGAGCAGCTTCTGAGTGATCCTGATGTGATTAAAGACAGGGATAACTATCAGAAATATATGAAGGAGCATGGCGAACTTATTCTTCTTGTTGATAAATACAGGGAGTATAAGGATATAAATGCAGAAATAGCTGAGCACAGAGAGCTGACAAAGGATAAGGATCCGGAAATCAGAGACCTTGCATATGATGAACTGCCCGGTCTTGAAGAGGAGAAGGAAAAAATTTCCAAGGAGCTTAAGATGCTTCTTATTCCTAAGGATCCCAATGATTCAAAGGATATTATTCTTGAAATAAGAGCAGGAACCGGAGGAGACGAAGCCGGGCTTTTTGCAGCAGATCTCTTTAAAATGTATACCAAGTATGCTGAATCCAAGAACATGAAGATAGAAATAATGGACGCAAGCTTTTCCGGCGCTGGAGGGTTCAAGGAGGTTATTGCCCATGTGAAGGGGAAGGATGCCTTCAGAATATTCAAGTATGAAAGTGGTACCCACAGGGTTCAGAGAGTGCCATCAACCGAAACTCAGGGAAGAATTCATACCTCTGCAGTAACAGTGGCAATACTTCCCGAAGCTGAGGACGTTGATGTTCATATTGATCCTTCAGACCTTAGAATAGACTACTTCAGGGCTACCGGTCCGGGAGGACAGTCGGTTAATACAACAGATTCAGCTGTCCGGATCACTCATCTTCCTACAGGTGTTGTTGCTACATGCCAGGATCAGAAATCACAGCACAAGAATAAGGACAAGGCAATGAAGGTTCTTAAGGCAAGAATTCTTGACGCTATGATAACAGAGCAGAATGAAAAAAGATCCCTTGAAAGAAAAGAGCAGGTCGGAACAGGAGACAGAAGCGGAAGAATACGCACCTATAACTTTCCCCAGGGAAGAATTACTGACCACAGAATAAATCT
>JBFWJK010000147.1:0-8921 GCA_050253255.1 Desulfobacteraceae bacterium
TCTGAACATTTTTTTTATCATAAAAATCTGGATATTTTTTTTAAGAAAGTTAGCTGCTTTTTTGAATTGCAGTTTTTTAACCTAAATTGAGAGATTTTCAAGTTTGCTGCATACAACGGCAAATTGCATCAGGCTATACTTTTGCTATGCGGAATAAAATAAACTTAAACTGACGGCCGATCCCCTGGTGCTTTCAAATAAGCAGCTTGATTTATCTTTATTTACCTTCAGGATTGATATGAATACTAAAAATAAACTCCATTCAGACAGGGAAAAACCAGTCTCATCTTCTGCAGAGACTCAACCGGATGCTGAAAAAAATGTATGGGAATATGTGCCTTTTGAAAATTTCAGGCTTCCCTCAGTTCCTGCGGCAAGTGCTGCGGCAGGTATGTGGAATTCATTCAGGCGGATTGTCAAAGCAGGAAAAGAAGAAGAGATATTTTCTGAAAGTGCAAATGATTTGTATGCTCTTCCGTCAAGACTTGAAAAATTCGTTCTTCCTCAGATTGATTCTGAGGATGCTGTCAAGGCCCTTGACAGTGCTCTTTCCCTCTGGCTCGACAGTCCGGATAATGACAATTCAGTTGTTTATATAGCAGGTCAGCCTTATTCCCGGAACGATGAAATTGTCAGGATGTGGGGCGAAAGTCACAATGCGGAACTGATTGAACCTCCTGATTATGATGAAATTCTTTCAGGTTCTGAAAATCTTCCGGGTAATTTCCCTGAATCCGGCAGGCTATGGGTTCTTCCAAATCTTGAAAAATTTTTTCTCCGTCATGAAAACGGACTGAAAAAGATCAGGAAACTGCTTGAAGCTGCAAATTCAGGAAAGCTTGGAAAAGGTGTTATCGGATGTCAGAGCTTTGCATGGTCTTATTTACAGCTTGTTTTCAGGTTTTCAAAAAAAAATGTCCTTACTTTGCAGGCTTTTGACAATGTAAAATTTGCAGCGCTTCTTTCAAAGGGAGTCCGGAGTTCGAAATATACCAGATTTAAATTTCTCAATATGGTCAACGGTAAAAAAATTACGGGAATTTCAGCGGAAAAAGAGATCCCTGATCCTTTTTTTACAAGGCTTGCCGCATACTGCCGCGGAAATATCCGGCAGCAGGTCGATTTATGGAAAGACAGATTAAGGCTTGAAAATGTAAATTTAAAAATCGATGAAAAAGAAATTTCCGCACAGGGTGAAGAAAGTGGAGTCAATGAAACAGTTATATGGGTATCTCCGGAAATTCCAGAACCTGTTCTTCCATCCCAGATGGATGATGACCTTGTAATAATTCTGCATATTCTTATGCTTCATGACGGTCTTCCTGAATACATTCTTTATAAAATACTCCCTTTTTCCGAACCAAGATGCAGAAGCGGTTTGTCATTCCTTGCCGGATCAGGACTTGTAAAAAATTGTGAAGGTATTTTTTTTGTGTCCGAAACTGCATTTTTTGCGGTCAGAAAAATGCTTTTTGGAAGAGATTATCTGGTTGACAAGCTTTAAATTTTGAGAGAGCAGTCTCTGAAGATGAAAATCGGATCAGGTTTAAAATGAGGTGAAAAATGTCCGGAGAAAATCAGGTTGCACATATTTTTAAAACAATGGATCTGTGGAAATTTATCGAGCTTGGAATAATTGTTGCCGTCTCGGTTATTCTTATAGCTGTCTTACAGTATGGCCTGAGATGGCTTGGTGAGCGTCTTCACGGTCAGAAAAAACTGACTCTTCTTGCTCTGGCCCCATTTGTAAGACTTTTTATAATAATTGTCACAATAATGATGATAATTCCCCTTGTAATTGAGCCTTCATTTCAGAATATGGCTGCACTTCTTGGTACTGCAGGACTTGCCCTTGGTTTTGCATTGAAGGATTATGCCAGCAGTCTAATTGCTGGAATTGTTGCTGTAAGTGAAAGAAACTACAGAAACGGTGACTGGATAAGAGTCGGTGATATATACGGAGAGGTCTATAATGTAGGGATGAGAACTGTTGAGGTTATAACACCTGACGACGACAGGGTACTTATTCCTCATTCAATGCTGTGGAATCAGTCGGTAGCGAATTCAAACAATGGTGAAGCC
Organism: Desulfobacteraceae bacterium; assembly: GCA_050253255.1. Taxonomy (GTDB): domain Bacteria; phylum Desulfobacterota; class Desulfobacteria; order Desulfobacterales; family JACKCP01; genus JACKCP01. Next base: position 2,083 of record JBFWJK010000147.1, read on the forward strand.
CGTCTCATGTGTGTTGCTGATTTTTTTCTTGAACCTCATCATGACTGCAGAAAGGCTGTTGAAATTCTTGAAGATGTGGCACTGACCAGTTCGTATCTGTATTTTAACTCTCCTGTCACAGTGGTTTTAAAGGAAAAACCCTGGGGAACCCATTACAGGCTCAAGGCCTACCCCGTGAACTCAAGTCAGCAGTTCAGGTTTATTTCAGACCTTACAATACGAGGTAAATCACTTCTTCTGGAGAATGGGTTTAAATTTGCAAGTGTTTCCGCAGCAGTAGCAGGGTAATTATAAAAACTGTTCTTTAATGATTTAGCGTGATTGAGATTTGAACCCTGAGAATATGAAACAGCATCAGAGATAAAAAAGCTTCTTTGATGCTGTTTTTTTTAGGTTGTAAAATATTAAAGTTTCAGCTTACTATCCATACTGCTTTGTCATTAGACATCTGAATAAGCTTGTCTCCTACACGTCCAATTATAAAATCCTGCACCTTTGACATTCCTTTTCTGCCCACAAAGATAGTTCCCCAGTTATTTTTTGATGCAGTTTCATAAAGTCCGAGTGAGCGGCTGATATAAGAATCTATTATTCCTGTGTCTGCATTGGTTTTGTCAAATTCAAGGGTTTCAAGTTTTTCAATGGCTTTTTTAAGCTCTGGTTCAATTTTAGAAATTCTTTTTTTTTCTCTTTCGTGTTCAATTGGCATGGACTCAGGATCAAGGGTTGCAAAAGTAAGGCTGTAATCTCCTTTTATCAGGTTTACAGATCTTGAAACATTTCTGATGTGTATTTTTTTCGAGGAGTTGGAAAAGATTTCTCCTGCTGTTTTTACACATTGTCTTGCCCCTTCTGAAGCATCAAAGCCTATCAGTATGTGCTCTGTCTCGGGGCTGCCGCCTACAAGAACAAGATTAGTCGAGGTAAGTTTTGAAACAAGTCTTCCTGCAACAGAACCAACTGGAATATTCTTGAGGTTTGTCAGCCCTTTTCTTCCAGCAAAGACTGCATCATAACCCATTGATGCTTCAGCTATTATGTCTCTTGTTATTCCGATTTGTCTTGGCTGGGTTTTTATGTGAATACATTCTTCAGGAAATCCCTGCTCAATGAATTTTTGCTTTACCTTTGAAAGTGTGTTGGTAAAAATTCTGTTATGTCTTGTTATCCAGTCTTTAAGTGTTTCTTTTTTAAGGTTTTCGTCCGGTATTTCATCAATATCCCAGAATGACTCAGGAATATCTGTTCCTACAAGAAAAATTACAATTTCAGAAGATTGTGAAGGAAGAAACCGTGATGCATAATCAACGGCTTCAAGAGAAGATTCAGAGCCGTCCACTGCAATAAGATATTTTTTATTATTCATTTTGCACCTCCTGTGCACTGATTATAATTAGGCCTTCCGCTGAATTCAGCATCCTATTATGCTGATTCAGCAATAGAGATAAAAATAAAGCAATGAAATAATTTGATGATGAAAAAGTCTTTCAACTCAGTCTGGTTTACCAGCGTGTGAATAGTATAAGTAAGTGTTTTGTAAAGCCCGGATTCATAAAGGAGTATTATTGCTGTGAAGAATAAAAAATTAAATTTATTCAATAATATTAGCTCTGTATTAAGTTCCGCGCAAGAATAATGTTCAGGCGCTGATATCAGAGAATGAATTTAAATTAAAAAAGGTTTTTTATGAAAAGGGAGTATTAGAGCAGGGTGATGATTTATTCCTGAGCTGAAAATTTTCATACTGCCCGGAATTATTGACGAAAAGTTACCGCTTTGAATAAAAAAAGGTTTCAGTAAAAAAGGACTTTAACCTGAAACCCTTTAAAATCAAGTGGTACCGAAGGAGAGACTCGAACTCTCAAGGGCATACACCCGGCGGATTTTGAGTTTTGCAATATTTACCCTTGTCAAAATTAACTATCCTTGTAAACCCTTATTTTACAGGCTTTTTAGATTTTACCCTTTACTGGCAAAATTAATAAACCTTGTCTTTTTTCGTCTTTATGTCGTACTATTTACGTACTTTTTTAAAATAAAAAAAACCGGCGGCATAAAATGAAAGAAAAAATCACAAAAGAATTTTTAAAAGAAATTAAATACCCCGAAGGCAAAAAACAGCTTTTCATTTATGATACTAAACTGGCTGGTTTTGGTGTCCGTGTGTCAAGTCAAAGTATAGCTTTTATCATTCAAGCGGTTTTACCGGGCAAAAAAAAGCAGTCAAGAATTACTATTGGCAAATTTGGACAAATCACAGTTGAAGAAGCAAGGAAGGAAGCCAAAAAGCTATTTTACGAAATCAGCCAAGGTATAAACCCGAAAGCAGAAAAGGAAGCTGAGCAAGAAAGAGCTGTTACGCTTGGAGATGTTGTAAACTCTTATATTGAAGCCAGAGGAAAAAATCTGAAAGCGTCCACACTTCATGAGATCAACAGACATTTAACCCGGAACTTTACCGACTGGCAAGACAAGCCAGTTGTAAGGATTACAAGGGAAAAAGTAAAAAATAGATTCCTTGAAATCAGCAGTAGAGCACCAGTTCAAGCAAATCAGGCCTTTAGACATTTAAAATCATGGCTTAATTATGCAGCAGCAAATTACAGGCCCAACGATGAACCCCTGTTTATTGAAAACCCTGTTTTAGTTCTTAACCATACCAGACTCTGGAACCGTGAAAAAACAAGAAACGGCAGGATTCCAGTTGAACAAGTTGGCAATGTCTGGAAGTTCTTAAAAACCTTGAGAGAAGCACCAGCAACAGCGGAAATCAGCAAAACTCATATTGATGCAGTTCTGCTTTTAATCCTGACCGGCAACAGGTGGGAAGAAGTTGCAAGTTTGAGGTGGAGCCAGATAAACACCATGAATAAATTTTACACTTTACCGGATCCAAAAAACCGGCAAGAGGTGAAAATTCCATTATCTTCTTTGGCTTATGAAATATTATTAAACCGGCCCAGATACAGCGATTTTGTATTTCATTCTGATTCTACAAAAACCGATTATATCAGCGAAGTTAGAACGGTAATGAAAAAAATTTCAGACATTGCAGGACTTGAAAAAAAACTCACGGCCCATGATATGAGACGGACATTTACAAGTATTGGAATTGCAGCAGGTGTTGAAGGCTGGAAAATAAAACTTTTAAAAAATACGATATCAAATGATGTTCACGAAAAACATTATGTTGAAACAAGCGACCTGACTTATCTAAAACCCGATGCGGAAAAGATTGCACAATGGATTTTAATCCAAGTGGATAATACCAGACGAGCTAAGGTAATACAGTTGTTTGGAAACCAATAAAGGAGGCAGTTTAAATGGAAAAAATTATTGTAGTGGACTCAACACAGCAGGCCAAAGAAAAAAATGTTAGTTTTTTAGATTATCCAATGAAAGACTTTACCAGCAATCAATTTTTAACAGGCAAGTTTTCAGACTATTACGACTCTTGGGAACAATACCTTGATGTCCTGATGAAAAACAAGATTGATATATCTGAAGTAAATTTTTAATTTTATTTCAGGTGGGGAGCAATGGAAGATAAAAAAATAACTGATAAAATTTATAAACTATCAGAGGCAATAGAAAGAATAATCAACATTCAGCCAGAAAAAGCAAAAATTATTAAATGCTGGAAAAGCATAATTCTTTATATAGATGGGGATTATAAAAGATTTTATTATGTAAAGGAAAATGAAAGCACATTGTTTGCAGCACTTAGTTATTATAATAAAGAAAAGGCTCATTCTATATTGGCTGATTGTTTCTTTTTAAGTCTTGATATGCAAGTGGATTCAAAATTAATGACGGTTGAAGATTTTGAAATGAAAGATAAAATTCTTGACGCTTTGGCAGAATATAGAATTTACAGAGATTTTGAACCCCTGAAAATACTGTTAGAAGAAAACCCGGAAATTTTTGTTTCTAATGAAATGGTAAGATCAACCGTTATTGATAACTTAGGTTCAACACCAAAGACTAAAACCCCTGTAAGAATCGCAAAAGAAAGAGATACTCACTATATCCTTTTAAAAGCTGGTGAACTTAAAGCAAAATATGATCTTCAACTTTTCACAAATAATAAAATTGAAAAAGCCGATAGTATTGCAAAAAGAATTGTCTTGGATTCAATAAAAAATAATGACCTACAAGAATTTTTTTGGGGACTGGAAACCCTTGAAAGCAAGATCAAGAAAGTAAAAAGTATTTTAGAAAAACAGCGTTTCAAGCCGGGTTATTTAGAGAGTTTTTATAGAGGTAAATTAAAAGTGATTTATAGAAATAACCCCCAAGCATTCACCCTTTAAATTTTAAAAATAAACTTAGTAGAAAAAAGAATAAAAGTCTTACTACTAGAGCAGATTAAAAACCCCCCTTAATATTGACCTAGTCAAATAATTTTGACTGGGTTTTTTTGTGCACAAAAGCCCTTTTAATTTTAATAAATCGGAGGGTCAAACATGGAAGCAAATATAATAAAAATCAGCAACAATGAGTTTATGACAGAAAAGGAAGTGGCGGAGTTTTTAAAAGTTCGTCCAAATACTTTGGCCGCGTGGCGTTATGAAAACAGGGAGCTGCCATTTTACAAGTTTGGAAGACTGGTAAGGTATCGCAAGGTTGATGTTTTAGCTTTTGCCGGTAAATGTTGTGTAAATTGATGTCAAAAAAGCCGGTTGGAGCCGGCCTGAAGAAAGGGGGGAAGTTTTAACTGATGTCTCAAAATATAACAAAAAATTGTAAAATTGTAAAAGATGTATTTGAAGCATACTTACATATTGAAGAGGTGACAGGTTTTCAGCCAACAAGTATTATCCACAATGGTTCCATTCATCGATTCGGAAAAAAGAAAAGCAAAGCATATGCTGCACACCTGAAGGAGTCAGGGGATATTCTAATTAATTTTGGTTCGTGGGATTCCGGAACTGGTGAAGACTTACAACATACAGTTGTTGTAAAAAGTTTTGGCGATTTATCTTTGGCTGAACAAGAACAAAACAAGAAACTAATTGAAGCCAAAGAAAAACAGAGGGAAAAAGAAAAAGAACAAAAACGGCAGAAAGGACTTGCTGAGCTTGCAAGAATTTTCAAGGACGGTTCAAGGAATATCCCAGAAACTGAATATTTAAAAAACAAGATGATTCCAGCTGAAACGCTGGTTGATGCAAACTTGATTCATTACAAGAATTTTATTGGTATACCGTATTTTGACATTGGCGACAACCAGCAGCAAGCACCCCTGACTTATGAGCGGATATACGACAACGGCAAGGGGAAGTTTACCATAAAAGGACTGAGCAAAGCCGGGCTATCCCATATGTTAACTTTCAATGCTAATCCGGATTCAAAAACGCTTGGATTTTGTGAAAGCTACTTTACAGCTTTTATTATTCACAGGGCTACACATATTCCAATTGTAGCAACTGGTGGAACCTCAAACGTTTTGCCAGTGATAAACAAATTTTTGAATGACAGCTATTACAGCAGTAAATATAAGTTTGTATATTTTGCAGATAATGATCTGAAAAGAGAAGCTGAAACGGGTATAAACCCCGGCCAAAAAAAAGCTGATGAAGTTTTAAATCTGGGGATTCCGGTTTGCTCATGTCCTGAAAATTCGGACTTTTGCGATATTTATACCAGATTCAGGAAGGAAGGCCTGAGCGATCCGGACGCAATTAAAGAAGTTGCAAAGATTATTGAAAAATCTTTAATTCAGCCTGATGATGTTGAAGAAGATCAGGAGGAAGAAAGGGAAGCACCAGAGCAACGGATTGAAAGATTGAAAAATCTTTATCCATTCACTACCCCACCATTGGAAGCACTACCAACTTTAAACAATGGCATAAAAATCGGCGATATAATTCAAAACCTTGCGGATTCAATAGGATGCTCAACTAATTCAATGATTGGTTCCGCTTTACTGGTGCCGTTGAATATTGCAGGACAGTTTGTGTTGTGTAAAAAACATGATTCCCATAATTTAAAAAACCGGTTTAACATTGTGGATATATCTTTACCTTCAACCGGTAAAACGGCAGCACAGGAGCAATTAGCCTTTAATCCGCTTGACGACTACTATATGGACGAAATTGAAGAATATAAATTCTTATTGGCTGAATATGAAAAGGCGGAAAAACTGGCGGAAGCCAAACAAAAAAAGGGAGACATTTTAACTTCTGACGAAGAAAATTTTTTAAAAAAAGAAAAGCCTTTAAATCCGGGAAAACCGAGTGTTACAGGTGGAACAATACAGGGTTACGCGAGGCCCGGTACGGCCCCAGTTAATAAAACCAAGCTGTTATTTATGGATGAAATACAGGAGCTTGCGAAACAGGTTTTAAACCCTAAAGCTGATATTGATGCAGGTGGTTTAGTCAAGCTGATGGACGGCAGCCGATACCGGCCAAACCATGCCACAAAAGATGAAGGTGGGTCAAATATTCAGATACATTTACTGGGAAATACCCAGCCTGATAATTTTCAAAAATATATGAAACCGCTGCTTGAAAATAACGACGGGTTTGCCGTCCGGATTCTTTACACGTATGACGGTACCGGCAAGCCATTTGAGCCAAAAACAGAAGAGGACTTTTATAAAACATGGTTACCGAAATATAAAGAAGCATGGTTGTCATTGGTTCAAAGGGGATGCGATTTTAATAAAAATATCTGTAATATTTACAAAGAAAAATTAAAAAATGAAGAATGTCAAAAAATCAATCCACCAGTCCTTTGCATTGGCTTGAATGAAGACACTAGAGCAGAATATTTAAGAATTTATAATGAAACAGGCTCAAACATTCAGCAAGGTGAAGGAGATCTATTATCAA
>JBFWJK010000148.1:0-8918 GCA_050253255.1 Desulfobacteraceae bacterium
AAAGGCCAAACTTCATGAACACAGGATTGAAAAGCTTCTTGTTGTAGATGCAGGCGGAACTCTGACAGGAATGATAACAATCAAGGATATAGAGAAAATTAAAAAATATCCTTATGCCTGTAAGGATGAAATGGGAAGATTGAGGGTTGGAGCAGCTGTCGGAGTCGGCGGAGATATGATGGGAAGAGTTGAAGTGCTTGTTAATGCCGGTGCCGATGTTTTATGTATTGACACTTCTCACGGCCATTCAAAAAATGTTCTTGATTCAATAAGAAGAATCAAGGATGCATTCCCTTCACAGCAGGTGATTGCCGGGAACGTAGCTACTGCAAAAGGAGCAGAAGCTCTTGTGGAAGCGGGTGTCGATGCTATCAAGATAGGTATTGGCCCGGGTTCCATATGTACAACAAGAATTGTTGCAGGTGTAGGTGTTCCACAGCTCACAGCCATAATGAACTGCAAGTCTGTTTCAAACAAAACCGGAGTTCCTCTCATTGCTGACGGTGGTATCAAATATTCCGGAGATGTTATAAAGGCAATAGGGGCCGGAGCTCACTGTGTAATGCTCGGCGGTCTTCTTGCCGGAACTGAAGAAAGCCCCGGAGATACAATTTTATATCAGGGAAGAACCTACAAGGCTTACAGAGGAATGGGTTCGATAGAAGCCATGAAATCCGGAAGCAAGGACAGATACTACCTTGGTGACAAGCAGTCTGACGAAGGTCTTGTACCTGAAGGTATAGTCGGAAGAGTCCCCTACAAGGGAACTATAGCGGAAAATATTCTGCAGCTTGTGGGCGGTGTAAAAGCAGGTATGGGTTATATCGGAGCAAGAACAATTGAAGAGGTCAGGGAAAAGGCAAGATTTGTAAGAATAAGCCCTGCCGGATTGAGAGAAAGTCATGTTCACGATGTTATCATTACCCAGGAAGCACCTAACTACAGAGTTGAATAAATTGATTTAATTTTCTTATCCGCGAAGCTGCGGATAAGAATGAAGCCAGATAAAAATCCGGATAAAAATTAAAAATATTTGTCCGGATTTCTTTTTTGTATATACTGAACTTTTTTTAACGTTCTGATAATCGATTCATATTTTTAAATTTATAAATTTTTATGAGTAAAGTCAGTGTATTTAAAAATATGAAACTCTGCGGACTTTTCAGTTTCAGTTAATATGCGGCTTTAAATGCTGCAGCAAAGGCCGGGAAACGTTTGTATTATCCAGATGTCCGGCATACCTGAAAATCGATCAGCCTGGGTTTAAATCCAAAGGGGTAAAAATGTCTGATTTAAAGTTTACACATCTTCATCTGCATTCACAGTACAGCCTTCTTGACGGAGCCATAAGATTCAAGCAGCTTTTTAAAAAGCTCAAGGAAAATAACATGGACTCGGTTGCACTGACTGATCACGGCACAATGTTTGGTGTTGTTGAATTCTATGATCTTGCAAAAAAAGAAGGAATTCATCCTGTCATTGGATGTGAGTGTTATGTTGCAAAAAGAAGCCTGAAAAATAAAACCCCCCAGGATAAGGACTCATCCCATCTTGTTCTTCTTGCCGAGAATAATGAAGGATACCAGAATCTTTGCAAGCTTGCCTCGATAGCAAAGCTTGAAGGTTTTTACTACAAGCCGAGAATAGATGATGAAGTGCTTGAAAAATATTCAAAAGGACTGATTGCACTTTCTGCGTGCATAAAAGGTGAAATCCCCCAGCTGATTTTAAAAAACGATCCTGATGGAGCCAGAAAAAAGGCTTTGTATTACAGTGAACTTTTCGGGAAAAACAATTTTTTCCTCGAGGTCCAGAAAAACGGACTACGCGAACAGGAAGTTGTAAACAGGGGGCTTGCTGATATTTCAAAAGAGCTTTCAATACCAATGGTTGCAACCAATGACTGCCATTACCTTAATAAGGAGGATTCAAGAGCTCATGAAATTCTTCTTTGTATCCAGACAGGTAAGACAATAGATGATCCGACAAGATTCAAATTTGAAACAAACTCACTTTATGTGAAAACTCCGGAGGAGATGGAACGCGATCTTGGTGAGTATGAAGGCGCAATTGCAAATACCTGGGAAATAGCCCAAAGATGTAATGTTGAATTTGATTTCAATACCTATCATTTCCCTGCAATTGAGCTGGAAAAAGGTGAATCCGAAGCTGAAATGTTTGAAAGGGAGGCCCTGGAAGGATTTGAAAAAAGGCTTGAGGAGGTAAAAAAAAGAAATCCTGAAGTCAATGAAGAAGAATACAGAAAAAGACTTCGCTATGAAATTGATACAATAAAGAAAATGGGTTTTGCAGCCTATTTCATAATAGTTGCAGACTTTATTAGATACAGCAAGAACAGCAATATACCTGTTGGTCCCGGAAGGGGGTCAGCGGCAGGAAGTATGGTTGCATATTCAATGGGAATAACAGATCTTGATCCTATTGAGCATAATCTGATTTTTGAAAGATTTCTGAATCCTGCAAGAATAAGCATGCCTGATATCGACGTTGACTTCTGTATAAACGGAAGAGAAAAAGTTTTTAATTATGTGGTTGAAAAATACGGGAAGGAAAAAGTTTCACAGATAATAACCTACGGAACCATGAAATCCAGAGGAGTTTTAAGAGATGTGGGAAGAGCCCTTGGAATTCCTCTCAAGGAAGTTGACCATATTGCAAAACTTATTCCTGACAAACTGGGGATAAGCCTTGACGAGGCTATTGAGCAGGAGCCTGAAATTATGAATACTGTTGAGGGTAGAGATGACCTCATGGAACTCATAGAAGTCTCAAAAGTTCTCGAAGGCCTTACAAGACATGCTTCCACCCATGCTGCAGGAGTTGTTATCGGAGACAAGCCTTTGTCGGATTACCTGCCTCTCTATTCAGGCAAGCATGATGAAACAATGACTCAGTTTGACATGAAGTATGTTGAAAAAATCGGTCTTGTAAAATTTGACTTTCTCGGTCTGAGAAACCTTACAGTTATTGCAGATGCCCTGAGACTGATCGAAAAGCAGGGTCTTGTTCCTCCCGATCTTAAAAATCTCGATTTTGAGGACGAAGCAACTTTCAACCTTCTTCAGAGAGGTGACACCACAGGGGTTTTCCAGCTTGAAAGTTCAGGAATGAAAGATCTTCTCAAACGACTTAAACCGGGATGCTTCAATGACATAACAGCTCTTGTGGCTCTTTACAGGCCCGGACCTCTTGAAAGCGGCATGGTAAATGATTTTGTCAAAAGAAAGCATGGCGAAGAAGATATTGTTTATACAATCCCCCAGCTGGAGCCTATTTTAAAGGAAACTTACGGAGTTATTCTTTATCAGGAACAGGTAATGAAAATTGCAAGTGTTCTTGCAAATTATTCCATGGCTGATGCCGACGGCCTCAGAAAAGCTATGGGTAAAAAGATAAAATCGATGATGGACGAGCACAGGGCAAAATTTCTTGATGGTGCAAAAGATAACAGCATACCGGCTGACAAGGCAGAGTATATTTTTGATCTTATGGAAAAATTTGCAGGGTATGGATTCAACAAGTCCCATAGTGCTGCATATGCTCTCATTTCATATCAGACAGCCTATCTCAAGGCACATTTCCCTGTTGCATTCATGGCGGCTCTTTTAAACAGTGAAATAAACTCCATAGACGGAGTTGTAAAATTTATTGATGAGTGCAAACTTCAGAAAATCGAAATATTAAAACCGAATATAAACACATCAGATACTTACTTTAAGGTTGAGGACAACAAAATCCGCTTCGGCCTTGCTGCTGTAAAGAATGTGGGAGAGTCTGTAATCGACCAGATCATCGAGGAAAGAAATAAGAGCGGAGAATTTACGGATATATTCGATTTTTGTGAACGCTGTGATTTAAGGAAAGTTAACAAAAGAGTTCTTGAGGCTCTCATAAAGTGCGGAGCTTTTGACTGCACAGGCATAAAAAGATCCCAGCTGATTTCTGTGATAGAAGAAGCGGCTGAATATGCCCAGAGAGTAAAAAAAGACAAGGCAAATCCACAGATGGGTTTTTTCGATTCAGATGAAAGTTTTTCTGCAATGTTTGAAAAACCTGCTGTTCCAGATATTGAGGAATGGGACGACAAGGAACTTCTTCTTCAGGAAAAGGAAGCTCTTGGTTTCTATATTTCAGGCCATCCGTTAAACTCATACAGAGATGTCATAAAAACATATTCCAATGCAGATTCATCAACTCTTGAAGAACTCAATGACGGTGACATTGTCATTGTGGGAGGAATTATAAGTAAGACCAAGGTAATATATACTAAAAAGAATGAAAAAATGGCATTTGTTACAATTGAGGATTTTAAAGACTTTATGGAAATTGTCGTTTTTTCTGATCTTTATGCCAGATCTTCAGACTATTTTTATGAAGACAGCGTCCTTATGATTGCAGGAAAGGTTCAGAAGAACGAAAAAGGACTGAGTCTTATAGCCAAAGAAATCTATCCTGCAGATATTGCTGAGGAAATGCTCAGCGGATGCATTTATATAACTTTAGAATCGGTTTTTCATACTCCCGATGATGTTTTGAAGCTTCAGGATATACTGAGAAAATATCCCGGAACAAAAAAGGTTTATATTGAAGTGTTTACACAGTCCGGTGCCCAGCTTTTAATGGAACTGCCTGATATTTTAAATGTAAATATCACAAGATATCTTATTGAAGAACTCAGGGACTTTGCAGGCACTGAAAGAATCCTTGTCAAGCCTCTTGACCTCCATGTATTTGCGGATAAGGAAAAAAAGAATGGATTTAAGCCGGGAGTCAGGGCGGTATAATGGGAAAATTCGACTATTACATAAGAAAAATCGAATCAAGGGAAAATAAAAATCAGAAACGGGTACTCGGTTCCTTCAGGCCATTAAAAAACGGCAGAATAGAAAAAGATGGAAAAGTTTATCTGAATTTAAGCTCAAACGATTATCTCGGGCTTTCATTCAATGAAAAAATAATTGAAAGGGGCTTTCAATACACAAGAAAATACGGATGTGGAACAGGTGCCTCGAGACTTGTCACAGGAAGCCCCGAAATTTTTTCTGAAGTGGAAAATAAAATTGCTGATCTAAAAAAAAAAGACAGGGCAATTATTCTTAATTCAGGATATCAGGCAAACATTGGAGTTCTTTCCTCTCTTGCATCGAGAAAAAGCATAATATTTTCAGACTGCCTGAATCATAACAGTCTTGTAAGAGGGGCTATTCTAAGCGGTGCAGAAAACAAAAGGTTCAGGCATAATGATTTGGCTCATCTGGAAGAGCTGCTGGAAGAAACAAAAGATAAAAAATATTCGTCAAAAATTATTGTGACTGAATCTGTTTTCAGCATGGACGGAGATATTCCAGACCTTGATCATATTGCAGATCTGAGTGAAAAATATGGTTGTATTTTTGTTGTTGATGAGGCTCATGCAACAGGGGTATTTGGTGAAAATTCCATGGGAATCGGAGACAGGGCTGATATTTCCATAGGAACCTTTGGAAAAGGCGGAGGTTCTTTCGGGGCTTATGTGGCATGTTCTGAAAAAATGTATGAGTATTTTGTGAATTTCTGTGAACCTTTAATTTTTTCAACTTCACTGACACCTTTTAATATCGGAGCGATTGAGGCATTTCTCGATCTTGTTCCGGATCTCGATGATAAAAGAGCTGAGCTTCTGAGGAATTCATCCATTTTAAGGAACGGGCTTAAAGATCTTGGTTTTGAGGTGCCTGAGGGGGCTACCCAGATTATTCCGGTAATTGCAGGGAGTGAAAAAAACGCAATTGAGCTTTCCGGATTTTTAAAGGAAAAGAATATTCTTGCAGTTCCGATAAGGCCGCCGACTGTCCCAGAAAACAAGTCAAGAATAAGGATAAGTCTATGTGCCTCCCACAGTAAAAACGATATAGAATATATTTTAAGTGTGTTTGATGAATATAAAAAAAGACCGGCCTGAATTCATTCTTCAGCACGGCTGGGGACTTTCCTCATCATGCTGGAGAAAATGGGAAAAAAGGCTTGAACAAAGATTTAGAGTAACGCTTCCTGACAGAGGATATTTCGGGGCTGAAAAAAAAGTCAGCAGTTTCAGCACCTCAGCAGAAAGAATTCTTGTGTCCCATTCTTTCGGACTTTTTCTTTTTGAAAAAGAACTTTTTGAACAGGCGGATTTTCTTGTAATTATAAGCGGTTTTACAAAATTTCATCCTGACGAAGCAAGGGAAGCAAGAAGATCAAGACTTCTTATGAAATTCATGCAGAAAAAACTTTCCTGTGAGCCTGAAAAACTTTTAACGGATTTTTACAACGGTCATGATCTGCGAGGAGAGCTCGACTTTAACCCTGATGTATCACTTCTTTTTAAAGACCTTGAAAGGATTGACTGTGAAGCGCCTGACCTTGAATCAATAAAAAAAATAAAAAATGTTTTAATTGTTCATGGGAAAAAAGATATGGTAGTCCCTTTTTCTAGGGGAGTTTATCTCAAAAACATTATTTCGGGTTCAACACTGGTTGAGTTTGAAGATGGAGACCATGCTCTTCCCTTTGTTTACGAAGATGAAATAATAGAAAAAATCATTGATTTTTCAGGTTTTGAATACAGATGAAGGATTTGGTAAGAAAAAGTTTTTCTAAAAATACAGCTACTTACGATGAATATGCCCTTGCTCAGAAACAAGGAGCTCTGCTTTTAAAGGAAGAGCTGATAAATGACAGGATCACTGAAGAAAATATCGGTAAAATAGCTGAATTCGGCTGCGGCACAGGCATTTTAAGTACTTATATCGATGATCTTTTTACAAAATCAGCAATTTATTTTTCTGATCTTTCTCCTGAAATGGTTTTAGAGTGCAAAAAGAAATTCGGCGATAAAAAAAACAGGTATTTTTTTGCTGTTAACGGAGAGGATTTCAGGAAAGAAAGCTTTTTTGATTTGATTGTTTCCTCCTTTACCATGCAGTGGTTTGAAGATTATGAAAAAGCCCTGGAAAATTATTTTTTCTCTCTCAAAAGCGGAGGGTCACTCTATCTTGCGTTTCAGGGCCCGGGATCTTTCCCGGAATGGAAACAAAGTGCAAGGGAGATTGGTCTTCCTTTTACTGGAAATCCTATGCCTGACCCGGCAAAAACAGAAAATGTAATGAAAAGATTCGGCAGTTACGAAATTTTTAAAAAAGAAATACGTCTGCAGTACAAATCATCACTAGATTTTTTCAGGTCATTGCAAAAAATCGGAGCAGATCATAAGACAAATAATAAAAACTATACTAAAAAAGAATTTATGAATCTTATAAGATACTGGGATAAAAAGACAGAAAACAATGTAATCATAACCTATGAAGTTTATTTTGTTAAAGGCCGTAAACTATGAAAACAGTGAAACTTCCCCAAAAGGTTTTTGTAACAGGTACTGACACTGAGATTGGAAAAACATTTGTTTCCTGCGTTCTTGCAAAAAAAATGAATGCTTCATACTGGAAGATCATTCAGACAGGGGACGACAGTGACAGGATGTTTGTAAAAAAAATGACAGGGCTTGCCAGTGAGAAATTTATTGATGAAGCATATAAACTCAAAAATCCTCTGTCTCCATACGCAGCTTCTTTAAAGGAAAATAAAAATATTGAAATAAGTCATGTCTTAAAAAGATTCAGTGAAATAAGCGGCCAAAGACTTGTCTGCGAAGGAGCCGGAGGTGTAATGGTTCCTGTTAAAAAGAATTATTTCATGTCAGATCTTATAAAGGACCTGGGGCTTTGCGCAGTTGTTGCGGCAAGATCAGGACTTGGAACAATAAACCACACTCTTTTAACAGTTGAGCATCTGCAAAATAAAGGGATTGATATTTCATGCATAATTCTGAACGGTGAAATAAATGCTGATAATGAAAAAATAATTGAAGAAATAACGGAAATTCCGGTTTTATCCTTTGGTTTTTTCGATTTATCAGAAAAAATTGATTTTTCCCAATTATTTGAAGACAGATTCGCTTTTGAAGTATACTGAATACTTATTTGCAAAAAACAGGCTCCCCGCTTTCAGTTAAATAAAAGTGCCGGAGTTTTAAAAGTCTGGAGTAATCATGAAACACAACAGATCAAATTTCTGGCTGCCATTCACACAGATGAAGGAAGCTGATGAAATCATAGAAATAGTAAAAGGAGAGGGTGCATATCTTTTTACAAAAGACGGAAGAAAAATTCTGGATGCCATTTCAAGCTGGTGGGTTACAATTCACGGACATGGGAACAGAGCTGTTGCAGATGCAATTGCAGCCCAGGCTAAAACTCTTGAGCAGGTTATATGTGCCGGGTTTACACATTCCAATGCTGAAATTCTGTCAAAAAGGCTTGTTGATCTTCTCCCCTCTGAGATAACAAAAATGTTTTACTCGGACAACGGATCAACAGCGGTTGAGGTAGGACTGAAAATGGTTTTTCAGTACTGGAAAAATCTTGGGGACAATAACAGAAAAAAATTTATTTCCTTTGAAAATGCCTACCACGGAGATACTCTGGGAGCCATGTCTGTAGGAGGAAGATCCGTTTTTACAGACCAGTTCAGCGAGCTTATGTTTGATACAGTTTATCTGAATTACCCGTCAACCTTTGAGGGTGATACTGAAGCTGAAGAAAAGGAAAATAAAGTAATTGATAAGCTCAGTCAAATTTTGAAAAGTCAGGGAACAGAGATTGCAGGGCTTATAATCGAGCCTCTTATTCAGGGTGCGGGCGGAATGAACATGACAAGGCCTGTTTTTTTGAGAAAAATTGAGACTGTCATGAAAGAGTATAAGATCCCTGTCATATATGATGAGGTAATGACAGGCTTTGGAAGGACAGGAGATGTTATTGCCTGTCTCAAGGCTGGTACAAATCCTGATGTAATCTGTGTTTCCAAAGGAATAACAG
>JBFWJK010000149.1:0-8802 GCA_050253255.1 Desulfobacteraceae bacterium
AAAGCAGTGAAGAGCACTGAGCCTCAGGAGTCAGATTCAGAGCTTAATTCAAAAAAAGCCGAAGAAAAATCATCAGACAATAAATCAGTTTTCAGTCTTAATATAGATGAATTTTTACTTTCAAAAGGAAGTATTTTTTTTGCAGATTATGACGCTCCCGGAACTAAAACAGAGCTTTATGAAAAAAAAGTGGAAAATTCAATTTCAGATTTAAATATTAAGGTTAATGGTTTTACAACAGCAGAAAACAGTGCTTCGGATTTTAGGATTGATTTTAAGCTTAATGAAAAAACATTATTTAATTCTTCAGGTAAATTTCAGGTAAATCCTGTTTTTGCAGAGTTTGATGCAAGTTTTGATAAACTTTACTTTGAATATGCAAACGGATACATTCCATCAGATTTGAAAATTTTAATAAAAAAAGGGTTTGCAGACTTAAAATCAAGTACTTCCCTTAAAATGGAAAACAATCAGTTCAAGCTAAATTCAAAAGCAGATCTTGCGGCAGGAGATTTGAATATAATTGAAAGAAAGTCAAAAAAAGATTTTTTCAAACTTGATAATTTTCAGATAAAAAAGCTCGGTTTCAGCCTTCTTCCCATGGGGATTGATATAGAAGAAATTGCAGTTTCAGGGATAAATCAGAAAATTATAAAAAATAAAAATAATAAATTTAATTTTGAAGAAGTTTTTCCTTCAAAAAGTGAAGAACCCCCAAAAGAAGAAAATATAAACGAGCCTGACAAAAAAGAAAAATCAGAGGTTTTCCCGGTTAACATTAAAAAAATAACATTAAAAGATATTGGTGCAGATTATACAGATTTTACTTTAAGCCCATATTTTTCAACAAATTTTATAATTAACACATGCACTGTACAAAATCTTTCAAGCACTGCTTTTGAAGGTGCAGATTTAAATCTTGACGGCAAAGTAGATACAACTGCTCCACTAAAGGCCAAAGGCAGGCTGAATCCTCTTTTAGAAGAACTGTTGGTTGATTTGAAAATAGATTTAAGAGGACTTGACCTTGCTCATTTTACACCATATTCAGGGAAATTTATTGGCCGTGCAGTTCAGAAAGGCCAGCTGAATCTTGATCTTGACTATGATATAAAAAACAGAAAAATTGATGCTAAAAATAAAGCTCTTCTTGATCAGTTCGAGTTTGGAAGAAAAATAGAAAGTGAAGATGCGGTTAGTCTTCCTGTAGGGCTTGCAGTTTCACTTTTAAAAGACAGAAAAGGTGAAATTAATCTTGATATTCCTGTTTCAGGAAGTTTTGATGATCCTGAATTTAAAATAAGTAAAGTAATTTTTCAGGTTTTGAAAAATCTGGTTGTAAAAGCTGCAGCTTCTCCTTTTTCACTTGTTGCTTCAATAGCAGGGGGCGGAGAAGAAATGAGGTATATTGAATTTTCAGAAGGATTGTCTGAGTTTGAAGATGAATCATTAAAAAGACTTGAAGCAGTTGAAAAAATTCTTTTTGAAAGACCTGCTCTTAAGCTTGATGTAAAAGGGTATTGCAGCCTTGAAAAAGACAGGGATGCTTTAAAAAATAAAAATTTTGAGATTATGGTTGAAAATCAGAAAACTGCCATGGGATTTGAAAAGAGTGCTGAGTTAGAAAATAAAGATCGTCTTAAAGTTTTAAATAAAATCCATGAATCAGTTTTTGATGAAAAATTTGTTTCAGAACTTGATATAAATCAGGAAATTTCTCTTCTTTCTGAAAAAATAAAAAATTCAATTGAAATAACAGATGAGGACTTAAGATATCTTGCTGCCAAAAGAGCCGGAAAGGTAAAGGATTATATTTTAAATTTGGGGAGAATAGATACTTCAAGAATTTTTGTAAATGAAACTGATAAAATAAGTTCCCCCGAAGTTAAAGGGATTTCAGGTTCAAGGGCAGAACTCGATTTGCAGTAAAATAAAAAAACAGCTCCTCAAATATTTTGGGAGCTGTTTTTTATCTGTTTTTTTTAAATTAGTACTGTTTTGAAAAATTTTTATTTCTGCACCTGACCTGGCTGATAAAGGCAGAAAGGCTCTTCTTCCATATAGTCTCCGGTCGCCTCATATGCCCTTGCCCGGCATCCTCCGCAAACGTCATTGTATGAACATATTCCGCATTTCCCCTTTAATGCATCATAGTCTCTTAAATCGTTGAATATTTTTGATTTTTCCCATACTTGTGAAAAAGATTTTTCTTTTATGTTTCCGCAGTCAAGCTCGAGAAAACCGCAGGGCTGAACCTGGCCTGTATGGGAAATAAAGCAGAAACCTATTCCTCCCAGACATCCCCTGGTTACAGCATCAAGACCAAATGAGCTGAAATCTACTTCTTTTCCTTCTTTTCTGGCCCTTTGTCTTAAAATTCTGTAATAATGTGGAGCACAGGTGGCTTTAAGCTGTAGCGGAACCTTATCCCTTTGATCATAAAACCAGTTCAGTGTTTTTTCATAGGTCTTTGCATCAATTGTTTTTTCAGCAATGTATTTTCCCCTTCCTGTCGGAACAAGAAGGAAAATGTGATGTGCAACTGCTCCAAGTTCAATTGCAAGATTTAAAATGTCTGGAATTTCATCTAAATTGTCTTTTGTTATTGTTGTATTTATCTGAAATTCTATTCCTGCTTTTTTTGCATTTTCTATTCCCTGCATTGAGCCTTTGAAAGCTCCGGGCATGCCCCGGAACTCGTCGTGGGATTTTTCATTTGAACCGTCAATGCTTATGCTTATTCTCTTAATTCCTGAAGCATACATTTTTTTTGTATTTTCTTCAGTAACAAGTGTACCGTTTGGTGCCATTACCATTTTAAGGCCTAAGCTGTCTCCGTATTCAGCCAGTTCAAAAATATCATCCCTTAAAAGAGGTTCTCCGCCGGTAAGTATTATTATAGGTTTTCCAACCTCAGATATTTCCTTTAAAAGCTTTTTGGATTCATCTGTTGAAAGCTCTCCTTCATATTCATGATCTTCTGCTGATGCTCTGCAGTGCTTGCATGAAAGATTGCACCTTCTTGTGGTTTCCCAGGCTACAAGTCTTATCATTGGAGTTTTTGAGTCTTTTGTTCCATGAGGGTGATTCATATTTTATTCCTGTAAGTATTTTGCGGCATCAATTGCAGAGTAGGTAAGTATCATTTTTGCACCTGCACGCTTGATTGAAGTAAGAGTTTCAAGGGTTATCTTTTTTTCATCCACCCATCCTTTTTCAGCTGCGGCCTTTATCATGGCATATTCTCCGCTTACATTATAGGCAGCAACCGGAAGATCAATTTCTTCTCTAACCCGATAAATTATATCAAGATATGAAAGTGCAGGTTTCACCATTATTATGTCTGCACCTTCCTCAACATCCATTGTTGCTTCCCTGATTGCTTCATCAGAGTTTGCAGGATCCATCTGATATGTTTTTCTATCTCCGAATTTGGGAGCAGAGTGTGCTGCATGTCTGAAAGGCCCGTAAAAAGCACTGCAGTATTTTACAGCGTATGACATTATTGCAGTGTCAAATTTTTCATTTTCATCAAGGGCTTCCCTTATTTCAGAAACCCGTCCGTCCATCATGTCTGAGGGTGCAACCATGTCGGCTCCTGCCTTTGCATGGGAGACTGCAATTTTGCCAAGAAGATCTATTGTGATGTCATTGTCTATAATACCGTTTTCAATAAAACCGCAGTGGCCGTGATCAGTGTACTGGCAAAGACATACATCTGTAATTACAACAAGTCCCGGGACTTTATTTTTAATTTCTTTTACAGCTTTTTGAACTATGCCGTTTTTATTGTATGCAGCAGTACCAAGGCTGTCTTTTTTATCGGGAATTCCAAAAAGCATAATTGCAGGAATTCCAAGATCACTTGCCTCCTTTGCCTTTTTTACAGCATTATCCACTGAAAACTGAAAATGTCCGGGCATTGAGGGAATCGGATTTTTAACATCCTTTCCTCCAATAACAAAAAGGGGGAGAATAAAATCATCGGGCAGAAGATTTGTTTCCCTTATCATTTTTCTAAAGTTTTCATTTGCCCTCATTCTTCTTGCTCTGTACTCAGGGAAAATCATATTATCCTCCTTATTTTCCGGAAATTTCTTCGTCAGTGAGATAACAGGCAGGATCAGGAGCCCAGACATCGCCTGTTGCAGCCTCAGCTCTTACTCTGAAGTTTCCGCCGCATATATCAAGCCAGGTGCATGCTGCGCATCTTCCTGTAACGTATTTTTTCTTGTCCTTTAATTTTAAAAGAAGTTCATCGTCTGGCTCTGACCAGATTTTTGAAAAAGGCTTGTCTTTAATATTTCCAAAAATTTTATGTCTCCAGAACTGATCTGCGTGAACATCTCCGTTCCAGCTTACACATCCTATTCCTCTTCCTGAATTGTTTCCTTCATTCATCTGAAGAAGCTCAAGAACTTCTTTGGCACGCTCAGGATTTTCCTTTTTCATTTTAAGGTAAAGATATGGCCCGTCTGCATGGTTGTCCACTGTAAGAACTTCTGTGGGCTGACCCATGTCATGAAGTTTTTTTGTCCGTTCCATTATCATGTCAACGGCTTTTCTTGAATCTTCAAGGGACAAATCCTCTTCAATCATTTCAGAACCGCGTCCTGCATATACAAGATGATAAAAACAGATTCTTGGAATTTTCATTTTTTCAACAAGATCAAAGATTTTTGGTATTTCCTGTGCATTGTGTTTGTTGATGGTAAATCTGAGGCCAACTTTGATTCCTGCCTTCTTGCAGTTTTCAATACCTTTAAGAGCCATTTCATAAGAGCCTTCAAGCCCTCTGAACTTGTCGTTTACTTCCTTCATTCCGTCAAGGCTTATGCCAACATAGGAAAGACCAATTTTTTTAAGTTCCTTTGCCTTTTCTTCAGTGATAAGAGTTCCGTTTGTTGAAATAACAGCTCTCATTCCCTTTGAAACTGCATATTCAGCAAGTATTGGAAGGTCTTTTCTCATTAAAGGTTCTCCGCCTGAAAAGAGAACAACCGGGACTCCGAAATCAGCCAGGTCATCCAGAAGTTTCAAACCTTCTTCTGTTGTCAGTTCATCTTTGAATTCTTCATTTTTTGCCTGTGCATAGCAATGAATGCAGTTCAGATTGCATCTTCTTGTTATATTCCATACCACAACAGGTTTTTTATCCTTTGAAAACTGTAAAAGGTGGGATGGAAGAGTTTTTGAATCCCTTCCGTATCTTAATGCATCTGATGGTTCCACGGAACCGCAGTAAAGTTTTGAAATACCAATCATTTTCTTTCCCTCTATTTCAGCAGTGCAAAATTTTTTGGACTGCAGATAAATTGTAAAAAACCGTTACTGAGAGTTTAAACAGTCCGGCCTGATTATCAGTCGTTTTTTAAAATATCTGAAATATATCCTTCTGGATCTGTCAAACCTTCTTTGGTTACAACAAATCTTTTTTTATGTGTTTTTTCACTCGCAAGCATCAGTCCAAGAGAAAAGTTTTCCAAAAACGATTTTTTTATATCAAGATAATTATGATGGTTGAAAAGATACTCGCCCACAAGAAAATCTGTGGCTTCCTCTGAAAGTTCGACGTACAGGTTTTTATCTGTAAATGTTTCATCTTCAATCGATTTGACTTCGTAAAAAGCTTCTTTGATGCTCAGAAGAGAGTCTTTGACAGTTTCAATATTCAGGCAGTAATGCTTTGCAGATGTTTTTATCATAGATTCGGATAGCATAAATCCTATTGAAGCTTCAAGATTTTCAAGATTTTCTGATATGTATTCAATAATTTTTTCTTCTTCTTTTTTTATGGCTTCATCGTAAAGACTGTAAAAAGAGCTTATTGAATCTGATTTGTCTGTTTTTGAAAGAAATTGTTCAGGATTTTCAATTATTTCACCTGTAAAGGCAAATTTTTTAATTCCTGTTGAAGGAAGGTCTGTTTCAAATTTCATCAAAGCATTTTCAATTGCATTTACAAGGCCTCTTGCTCCTGTTTTTTCTGCAGAGGCATTTTTTGCAATAATTTCAAGAGCATCATCTGTGAAGCATATTTTTATCCCATAAGCCATGAAATCTGACTTTTTGCCAAGAATCACAGGATTGTTGGGGTTTTTTAAAATTTCGTAAAGGTCTTTTTCGTTCAAAGGGTCAAGAACTGCCCTTACAGGGAGTCTGCCTACAAATTCAGATTCAAAGCCGTAATTAATAAGGTCTTCACTCATTACTTTGTGGAAAATGTATTTACCAGACTTTTCTGCACCTGGATTTGCATTGAATCCAATGGCATCTTTTTTGAGTCTTTTGGCAATTATTTCTTCCATCTGACTGAAAGCGCCGCTTACAATAAAAAGGATATTTTTTGTATTTATTGTTTTTCTTTCCCTTGTGCCTGTTTTCTGGAACTCGGCAAGGGCTTCCATCATGGAAACAGGGTCATGGGGCGGCTGAAGCTCAACTTCGGTTTCCTCCATGGGCTTTAACAGCGCTCTTTGAACCCCTGTTCTTGAAATATCAGCTCCCGAATAATTTTTTGAAGAAGCGATTTTATCTATTTCATCAATGTATATTATCCCGTATTCAGCCATGCTTATGTCATTGTCTGCTTCCCTTGCAAGATCCCTTACAAGGTCTTCTACATCTCCGCCAACATATCCTGTTTCAGAAAACTTGGTTGCATCTCCCTTTACAAAGGGAACTCCAAGTTTGTTTGCAATCAGTTTGATAAGATATGTTTTACCTACCCCGGTAGGTCCGATGAGAAGAATATTGTTTTTAATTCTTCCAAGTGAAGCCTCGGCACTTTGAGGATTTTGTCTCAGCTTGGCCAGCCGGTTGAAGTGTGTGCATATTTTTGTTGCAAGAACATTTTTTGCATTGTCCTGTTTAATTATGAACTGATCAAGATAGTCTTTCATTTCTCTGGGTAAAAGATTGAAATCAGGGCTTTTACCGCTTTTTTTAGAGTCAGTTCCTTCTTTTTTGCCTCTTATTACAGCTTCTGGATCTCCGTACTGGGGGATCAGCTGAACCCTTCCGCCAAATTTCTTATTCAAAAACTCACCTATCTCTTTTTCTATTTTACCCGGATCCGGGATGTCTGATTTATCTGTCATTTATAAATTATAACCATAACATCTTGTCTGTTCAACTTTATCGAAACAAACAGTATATATCCATTCAGTTCAATATTCAAATCAGGTTTTAAAAATTTGTTGAATAAAAGGCAATCAATAATTTCATGTTATTTTGATATTTATTGTTTTTTAAGAAGGATTAAATGAATTAAATTAAAAAATAATACAAAATGTTTGTACAAATGAACTTTGTTATTGTATATATATATTGTTCCTAAATGTAAAGGAGGTTGCCATGGCACGTGATTCTGCGTTCAATAAACTGCGTGAAGAGGAAAGGGAAGTAAGAAGACAGCTAATAATTGAAGCAGCCTTGAGTCTTCTTGAAAAAAAATCGTTCGATCAGATCGGAATGAGAGACATCGCTTCCGAGGCAGGAATTTCGCCAGCATCTTTATACCGTTATTTCCCGGGGCAGACTGATCTTTTAATGGAAAGTTTTATTTATGATCTGGAAAGTCTTGTTTTAGAATTTAACCAGAGACTTGATTCGGATGAAATTGATTCTGTGGAAAAATTTGCAGTTGAATTTGTAGAAGTCCTCATTAAAAATGAAGCTACTTTTCAGATGATGAGTTATATGATGATAAAAGCTGATATTCCTCCAGAACTGCTTGATAAATTCAATTCCATAATGAAAAATCTTTTTTCAAACATTGAATATGTGTTTAAAAAGTCAGGAATAGATTTCGGTAACAGGAATATTATACACGGATTTTTTGCATCACTTGCGGGTATTGTAATGACTTTCAGAAATTTTCCGGTAAATGATAAGGATCTTTTAAAAAAACATATAAAAAAGCTGGCCCAGATCAGTTCATTTGCGTTTACAAGAAAGGATGTATTTGAGTTTTCAAAAGAAGCTAAAAACTGATCAGACTTTTTGAGAGCACGAAATGCCTGCGGCAATTATTTCCTGAACGTCATTTAAAAGAATGCATCCTTTCTGGCAGTGGGGAAGATTCTCTTTTTTCGGACATTCAATGCAGGGGCTTTTGACCAGATAGCCTATTTCAAAATCAAATTTGTCCCTTTTGATATATTCTTTGCCAAGTTCCAAAATATCCTCCTGAAATACTTTATTTTACAGATTTTTTTTTTAAATGAACTTATAAATTGAGCGCTGTAAAAAAACGCTCAATTTATTATTCAGATTTTAGTTCCATCTCAGGATAAAGGTCAAAGATTTTCTTCCTTGAATTTTTTATTTCTCATCTGCTGCCTGAGCTGTGCTGAAAGAAGAGCCTTTCTCAGTCTTATATTTTGTGGTGTCACTTCAACCATTTCATCTTCCCGTATGAAGTTGAGTGCATGTTCAAGAGTCATTTTTTTGACTGGAGAACATATTGTACTTTCGTCTTTACCTGAAGCTCTCATGTTTGTAAGCTTTTTTTCCTTGCAGGCATTAACGTTTATATCACCTTCCTTGTTATGCTCTCCTATTATCATTCCTTCATATACAGGAGTTCCGGGTTCGATGAAAAGCCTTCCCCTTGGTTCAAGGTTGTATAATGCGTATGGAACTGCATTTCCCCTTCTGTCTGAAACAATTGAGCCTGTGAATCTTGTCGGGAAATCGCCCTTGTATTCTTCATATCCTGCAAAAAGTGTATTTAAAATTCCTGTTCCCCTTGTATCTGTCAGGAATTCATCCCTGTATCCGATAAGAGATCTTGAAGGA
>JBFWJK010000150.1:0-8773 GCA_050253255.1 Desulfobacteraceae bacterium
CTTTGCCCTGAATCTTTCATCAGACAAAGGCTCCAGACTGAGGCTTCAGCACAGATATTCATACAAGGAAAATGAATCTGCTGCAGTATCCGGAGAACTTGTTCTTTCACCGTCTATAAATCTTTTTGGTTCATATGAAAGAATTTTTATGGAAAATAATGTAGAAAAAAACGAATATGACAAAGAAATCGGATTTCATTATTTTTCTCAGTGCTGGGATGCAGGGCTTATGTACTCGGAAGATGAAGATGAAAAAAGAGTATCTTTTATAATCAACCTCAAAAATTTCGGCGGAATTTATCCAGGTATTACAGCCTCTGATAATGATTAATTCAGGTTAAAGATTGAATAATAAAGTCAGGTAATAAAATGAGTGTCAATGAAAATGAAGATAAAAAATGGTACGTGCTCCATACAAGAAGCAGATTTGAAAATGTTGTCAGGTCTCAGCTTGAAAAAAAGGGAGTGTGTGTATTTCTTCCTACAATGATGAAGCTCAGCAGAAGAAAAGACAGAAAAAAAACAATTGAAGTACCTATGTTTCCCGGATATGTATTTGTTCAATGCGATTCCGCTCCTGAAAACAGGCTGAAAATTTTAAAAACCACGGGAGCTGTAAAACTTATAGGTACAAAAAGCGGGCCCATACCAGTAAAAAAAGAAGCAGTTGAATCTCTTATATTGTTTTCAGAGTCAAGAAGCGAGGTTTTTACAGGAAGAGGCTTTAAAAAAGGTCAGGATGTGATAATAATGGGCGGAGCCATGACCGGCGTTAAAGGTATATTTGAAAAAGAAGCAGGCAAAGCAAGAGTGGTTGTTCAGATCGATATTCTTGGCAGGTACGCATACGCTGAGGTAGACGAAGACGATATAGAATTTTTGGATCCATCTGCTATCATTACTTGACTTATTCTTTTCAGGCATTTATGTAATGCATCTGATTTTAAAGAATTTATTATCCCGGAGGTTATATGAATAAGCTGGAGTTGATTTCACAACTTAAAAAAGAAGCAAACCTTACAAAAAGTGAAGCATCAGAAATAGTGAGAATATTTTTCGATTCAATGACAGATGCGCTTGCAAACGGCGAAAGAGTAGAGATAAGAGGCCTTTGCAGTTTTTTTATTAAAGAATATAAAAGCTACACAGGAAGGAACCCTAAAACCGGAGAAAAGGTTAAAATCCCTCCAAAAAAGCTCCCCTTTTTCAAATGCGGCAAGGAGCTTAAGGAAAGAGTAGATACAATGAACTGATATATCTGTTAATTTTTTACAGATACTGCGGATAAAAATTTGAATTTTATCACTGAATGTTTTGATAATATAATAAAAAAGGGGGCAATACCCCCTTCAATGCTTTTTACTGGCGATAAGGAAAGCAAAAAAAACGATTTTGCTCAAAATCTTGCCATGGCCCTGAACTGTGCGGAGAACAATGGAAGCAGATTTAAATTCTGCGGTAAATGCAGAAACTGCAGGAGAATAAGGGAAAATATCTATCCTGATTTCATAATTGTTGAAACAGAGGGAAGCACAATAAAGGTCGAGCAGATCAGAGAACTGAAAGCCATACTTTCATTCAAGCCTTATGAAGCAAAAAAAAGAATTGTTCTCATTAAAAATGCATCTCTTTTAAACCTTCAGTCAGGCAATGCTCTTTTAAAAATGATGGAGGAACCGCCTTTAAATACTCATTTTGTACTTACTGCCGCAGATTCGTCCGGAGTTTTAAAAACCATAAGATCAAGATGCCAGATTTTCAGATTCAGCAAAAGTTTTTCAGAGCAGGAGAAAAAAAGTTTTTTTTCTCCTGAAAGTATTAAAAAAGAAGCTGAAATATCTCAAAAAGACTACGAGCTTTCGAGGTCTTTATTTCACAAGCTTTTTATGGAAAACTTTAAGAATTTCAATATGATTTACCTTGCAGGAGAAGCCCTGTCAGGAAAAAAAACAGCGGAAGCATTTTGTATATATATGCTTGTTTTCTTCAGAGATCTGATTGTGTCTCAAACTTCTGATGATAAAATTTATTCTGAAGAAGCAAAAAATCTTATTGCAGAAAATAACAAAAAAATTGACAATAAAAAACTGCATGAAGTAATTGAAATAATTTATTCAGCGCAGACAAGACTTAGGGGAAATGTTAATACTAAGATTCTGATTAAGTCATCACTTTTAAAAATTCAGGCAGCAATAAATGAATGAAAATAAAAAAATAATAACCGGAGTTAGATTCAAGCCGGCAGGAAAAATATATGACTTTGAGACAGATATTGAAGATCTTGAACCGGGAACAATAGTAATTGTTGAGACAGAACAGGGTCTTGGAGTTGCAAGAGTTATCAATCCTCCGGAACTGAAGTCATACAATCCTGACGAACAGGAAATAAAATCTGTATTGAGGATAGTTACAGATGAAGATAAAGATGTAATTGAGCAGAATATACAGCTTGAAAAAGCGGCCTTCAACTTTTGCTCTGAACAGGTCAGACAGCTTGGTCTTGAAATGAATCTTTTCAAGGTTGAAAGCACATTTGACGCAAAAAAACTGACTTTTTTCTTTACAGCTGACGGACGCGTAGATTTCCGGGAGCTTGTAAAAATACTGGTTCGGCAGTATCACATCAGAATCGAAATGAGACAGGTGGGAATTAGGCACCGGGCCAAGCTCTGCGGCGGTGTCGGAAGGTGCGGAAGAGTAACATGCTGTTCGTCATATCTTGAAAATTTTGAACCGATTTCAATCAAAATGGCAAAAGTCCAGGGCCTTTCACTGAACCCGACCAAAATTTCCGGTGTATGCGGAAGGCTCATGTGCTGTCTTCATTATGAAAATGAAACATACAAATATTTGAGAAGAGGGCTTCCAGATATAGGTGAGGAAGTCGAAACACCAAACGGCCCCGGAACAGTTACAAAACATATTCCTCTTAAGCGGAAAGTAGGGGTTTCAAATGAAGAAGGTTTTGAAACTGTATATGACCTCAATGATATAAAAACAATTGTAAAGTAAAGCTAAAAAGGTTTTTTAAAGCACCTAAATGTACGATTATTTAAATAAAGGTAAAAGAAATTCTTTTAAGAGCAGAAAGTCCAATAAAAGAAATTTGAAAAAAACCTTCAAATTTCTTTTGCTGATTCTTGTTTTGCTCCTGGTCATGTTTTCTTTCTTTTACTGTGGCTCTGACGAAGAAAAACCAGCTTCTATTGAACCTGAGCTAATTTCAAAAAATCAAATCAGAAAACTTTTAAAGGATATTCCAGAATCTGAATTTACACAAAAATACTTTACTTCAAAACTTGAAAATGAAACCGTGGTCTTTCATACCGGAATCAATGAAAATCTTCAGAGCTATCTGGATTCCGAAATAAAAAATGCCCTCAACAGCGGTCTGGGAGCTCCCAGAGTTATCTGTTTTGCGGTTGCAGATGCCTACACAGGTAAGGTTTTAGGACTTAGGGGATACGACAGTGAAGCAATAGACAATATTTCTCCATGCACTAAAAATCTTTATCCTGCAGCAAGTCTTTTTAAAATTATCTCTTCGGCTGCGGTCATTGAAACAAAAAATTACACTCCAAACCAGACAATGACATTTAACGGAGGAAAATATACTCTTTACAAAAGACAGCTTTCCAATTCAATGACCAAATATACAAATTACATAAAGCTCAAAGATGCATTTGCCCAGTCTGTTAACCCTGTATTTGGTAAAATAGGCTATTTTGATCTTCAAAAAGACAACCTTGTTAAATATTCAAACAATTTTCTCCTGAACAGGGACGCAGATACAGAAATTCCTTTCAATACAGGAATTATAAAAATAAATGACAATAAATACAATTGGGCTGAGATAGCATCCGGGTTCAATGATTCAACCAAAATTTCTGTTCTTCATGCAGCTTTTTTAAATGCACCTGTTGTCAACAAAGGCCTTTATACCAACCCATGGCTTGTTGAAAAAATAATTGATGACAGGCAGAACACTCGTTATGAATATATTTCATCTCCCAAAATACGTCTCATCAAGGAAACAACATCAAAAAGACTTTCCGAAATGATGGAAAGAACTGTAAAGGCAGGTACTGCCAAAAATTCATTCAATGCCTACAGAAGAGGCAGAACAATGAATAATCTTGTTATTGGAGGAAAGACAGGATCCATTTCAGATTATTCCAAATCAGTTAAATATGACTGGTTTTCCGGTTACGCCATAGAAAAAGATTCAGATAATGCCATTGTTTTTTCTGTACTAATTGGCCATGGTCAGTATATTGGAACCAAGTCGTCAGAATTTGCAAGAAGATTAATAGCAAATTATTTCAGTCACCTTTCGTAAATAAAAATTAAGGAGGCATAATGCCCGGCTTTGAACTATTCGGAGACAAGGAAAGAAAACAGGTTTCAGATGTTCTGGATACAGGTGTTCTCATGCGCTACAATTTCGATGGAATGAGAAACGGACACTGGAAGGCAAAAGAATTTGAACATAAGCTCTCATCACATCTTAATGCCGGCTATACCCATTTATGCTCAAGCGGTACTGCAGCTCTTTCAATAGCTCTTGCATCCTGCGGCATAGGAAAAGGAGACGAAGTTATTGTACCCCCCTTCACTTTTGTTGCAACTGTTGAAGCTATAATATCGGCCGGAGCTGTTCCTGTTTTTTCAGACATAGACAAAACCCTTTGTCTTGACCCGAAACTTATTGAATCAAAAATTACAGAAAGAACAAGAGCTGTTATGCCGGTTCATATGTGCGGATCCATGGCTGACATAGAAAGAATAAAAAAAATATGTGAAAAAAATTCCCTTCTTCTTATTGAAGACGCATGTCAGGCAGTCGGTGCCTCAATAAACAGCAGATACGCAGGTACATTCGGAGATATGGGATGTTTTTCCTTTGATTATGTAAAAACAATAACCTGCGGTGAAGGCGGAGCAGTTGTCACAGACAAAAAAGATCTTTATGAAAAAGCCCATGCATTTTCAGATCACGGCCACGATCACATCGGAGATGACAGAGGAAAGGAAAACCACCCTTTTCCCGGGCTTAATTTCAGAATAAGCGAACTTAATGCTGCAGTAGGAGTTGCACAGCTTGACCGTCTTGACGAAATTCTTTCAATTCAGAGAAAAAACAAAAAAATTCTGAAAGATGAACTTAAAAACTTTAAGAACATCGAACTGAGAACAATAATCGATGATACAGGTGATAACGGAGGTTTTCTTTCCTTTTTTGCAGAAGATGAAAAATCAGCCGCAAAAATTCTTGAAAATCTAAACAAAAACAAGGCAGACGGTACTTTCTACTGGTATGACAACAACTGGCACTACCTTAGAAAATGGAATCACTTTAAAGAAAAAAAGCTGCTTTACAGAACAGAGTTTTCAGATAATTTTGATCCTGAAAAAACAGACATAAAAAAATCTGATGAAATTATGAAAAAAACACTGTCAATGCTCATCAAGCTATCCTGGACTGAAGAAGAGATGGAAAGAAGAGTTGAAGCATTGAAAAAAAGCGTAAACATTTAAAAAAGGTAAATTATCATGCATAAAAATTTCAAACAGGTATCAAGAGTAGTTTTCGGGCACGGATGTTTTGATCAGCTTGACGATATATTAAAAGAACATAGAACAAAATCTAAAAAAATGGTGTTCCTTGTTGACCATGTATTCAAGGGAGCTGATCTTGAAAAAAGAATTCCTCTCCATGACGGTGATGATCTTATTTTTGTCGATGTTACATATGAACCTAAAACTTCATATGTGGATAAAATAAGAGATGAAATAAAAAACAGCTCAGACCTTCTTCCAGACGGAATAATCGGTATAGGAGGAGGTAGTACAATGGATATGGCTAAGGCTGTTTCACTGATGCTCACAAATGAAGGCCTGTCACATGAATATCAGGGCTGGGATCTCATTAAAAAGCCCGGTGTTTACAAAGTAGGCATTCCGACTCTTTCAGGAACAGGGGCTGAAGTATCAAGAACCTGCGTATTGACCGGTCCTGTCAGAAAACTTGGTCTTAACTCTGATCATACTGTTTATGATCAGATAGTACTTGATCCTGAACTCATAAAAAACGTTCCAAAAGACCAGTGGTTTTACACAGGGATGGACTGTTTCATTCACAATATTGAGGCTCTTGAAGGAACTTATATAAACGAATTCGCAAGAGCTTTCGGTGAAAAATCACAGGCCCTGTGCGAACAGGTTTTTCTTGAAGACCACCCTGATTCAGATGACAAACTGATGATGGCTTCATATTTCGGCGGAATGTCTATTGCCTATTCCCAGGTAGGCGCATGTCATGCTCTTTCATACGGGCTTGCCTTTGTTTTAGGAGTAAAACACGGTATTGGAAACTGCCTTGCCTTTAACCAGCTTCAGGAATTTTATCCGGAAGGTGTTGAAAAATTCAAAAAAATGATGGATAAACATAAAATTGAACTTCCGGTCAATATAACTAAAGAACTCAATCAAAAGCAGTTTGAGCAGATGGCCGATATCTGTCTTGGCCTTGATCCTCTCTGGGAAAATGCTCTTGGCAAAGACTGGAAAAAAATCATGACAAAAGACAAAGTGCTTAAACTCTACGAAAAAATTTAAACGGAGAATTTTATGTTCCCTGAGATGAAAAGCATCGGACAAAAATTACTGAATTTTCTGAATACCCCTGTATTTCTGTTCAGGCATGAAAAACATTTTTCAGCTGACAGCTGCATTATTTTTTTCCCGGTTCAGTACTCAAGCTTAAACTGCGGGCTGTCGGGTATTTTAAGCTTCAAAAGATTATCAAAAAACGACTCATCTCCTGATGACACAATAAATCAAATAAGAAATCTTTTCGAAGAAATAAGAAAATACAATTTTTCAAGCCTTGAAAAAGGGGAAAATGATCCTTCCTCTTATCTGCATGGTTTTGAAAGAGCAAAAAACTTTCTTGCTCTTTCCAGAAAACTTAAACAGGATTATCTTTTCTCCATGCTTTTCATCAATGAAGATTTAACTGCTGTTCTTTCCTCTCTTTCGGAAGATATAAAAAATTTCTGTCTCGATGAATCTTCCCTTGCAGATAAAAAACTTGGGCTTTTTTCTCCTTCCCAGGGAATAGAAATTATAAAGATTCTCGAACAGATAAAAGATGCACAGTGGACTCTTGAAAAGGAAATACTTGAAAACATAGAAAAAATTAAAGTTTTAAGCAAAAATACAGCCAATCCGGCCTCTGTATCATTTTACAGAAAAATAAATACTGTGTTGAACAGTATAAATATTCTCGAGGTAAGAGGAAGAGATTCTGCAGGTATTTCTGTTTTCATCACATTTGACAGCAATAAGTATGACCTTTTTTTAAACAAGCTCTCAAACGATTCGCTTGAACAGATATTCAATCACAGGAAAAATATAGCTGAGCTCAGAAACTACAAAATATCGATAAATAAAGATCATATTAAAAATCAGACCACACTTGTGTTTACATACAAATATGCTGCTGAAACAGGAGCTCTCGGTGATAATATTTCATTTATCAGAAACCAGATTAAAAACGATTTTGTTTTAAAAGCTGCATCTGAAACTGAATTTTTAAACGTCACAACAGGTGCACACACAAGATGGGCATCAGTTGGAGAAATTTCACAGCCAAATTGTCATCCTGTTGATAACTTTACCAAAAATCATGAAAAAAACCATTCAGGCCTTATTCATGTATGTCTTAACGGTGACATCGATAACTACCGTGAACTTAAAAGTGATTTTGAAAAAACAATAGATATTGTCCCAGAAAATATTACCACTGATACGAAAATCATTCCTCTTCAGGTTTCAAAATATTTTAATGAAGGGAATACTGTTGAAGAATCTTTCAGGCTTGCAGTAAGTGAATTTAAAGGTTCTCATGCCATTTTAATGCAGACGGACCTAAGCCCCGGCAAAATCTTTCTTGCACAGAAAGGAAGCGGTCAGGCTGTTTTTGTAGGAATTTCCGATGATTCATATACAATCGCCTCAGAAGTTTACGGTTTTGTTGAAAGAACACAGAACTTTTACAAGCTTGAAGGAGAAAAATACGACGGACAGATAGTTATTCTCGATGAAATGGCTGAAGACAGGCTGCAGGGAATAACTTCAATTACGTATTCTGGTGATAAAATAGATATAAATGAAAAATCTCTTCAGGAAACAGAAATTACAACAAGAGATGTTGACAGACAGGATTTTGAACATTTCTTTTTAAAGGAAATTTTTGAATCGCCTTCATCTGTTCGCAAAACAATTCAGGGAAGATGGAAGCTCATAGACAAAGAGAAGAATTTGAAGAAAGTTGTTTTTGATAACTTTATTTTTCCTGAAAAAATACATAAAGCCTTTGCAGAAAATAAAATAAGAAGAATATTCTTCATAGGTCAGGGTACAGCTGGAATTGCTGCAAATGCAAGTTCATTTATGGTTTCGTACTATCTAGACAGAAAAGACATTCAGATTTCATCCCTGAAGTCATCCGAGCTGAGCGGATTTATCCTTGATGAACAAAATATCAATTCTATGTCCGATTCTCTTGTTGTTGCAATTACTCAGTCAGGTACAACAACTGACACAAACAAAAGCATTGATATGGCTAAAAAATGCGGTGCCCGTACAATGGCTATAGTAAACAGGAGAGATTCAGACATCACTTTCAAGGTAGACGGGGTATTGTACACCAGTACAGGAAGAGATATTGAAATGTCTGTGGCATCAACCAAGGCTTTTTATTCCCAGG
>JBFWJK010000151.1:0-8428 GCA_050253255.1 Desulfobacteraceae bacterium
GAAGAATGTTTGTTATTTTTTCTATTCCGCCCATCGACTGATCAACAGCCTGTGGAATTTCATTTTTCAGATATTCCAGGTCAGGATTTTTTACAGCCTCTTCTGCTTTTTTTATTGAAAGTTCATGAGCCTTTCCGTTTTTTACATCTTCGATAAATTTTGAAAAGCTGTTTACAGCATCGATAAGTACAGGAAACGATTCCCCAAGAAAATTCATGTTGTCGGTAACATACTGAACAGGGGTCGTGATTTCATGCATAACTCCGGAAGTAAGTCTTCCAAGGGTTTCAAGGCGTCCCCACTGAATTATAATGTCCTGGGATATGTTTTTCAGATCAGTGCTGCTTTTCCCTTCAGCCTGGATGTATTTGACTGCTCTTGCAAGGGTGTTTTCAATTCTGTTGAGTTTGAGAAGGGTTTCTACCCTTGAAATAAAAATATTT
This sequence comes from Desulfobacteraceae bacterium, assembly GCA_050253255.1. Classification (GTDB taxonomy): domain Bacteria; phylum Desulfobacterota; class Desulfobacteria; order Desulfobacterales; family JACKCP01; genus JACKCP01. The sequence continues at coordinate 444 of JBFWJK010000151.1, forward strand.
TTATCAAGGGGTTTGATAATAAAGTCTTCGTAACCGTGTTTTTTAAGTTCAGGGATAAGTCCTGAATTGTCCCGGTTAAGAAGAATTGAAAAAACTGCTTTGTGATTTTTTGCCGATGAGTTTATTTTTCCTGGCAGGTCTTTAAGGCTGATATCGTCTATAAGGGAATCGATGAAAATCACCGGGAAGTTATTTTCAGACGCAATTTCAAGAGCTTTAAGGCCTGAAGAAACAGATACTGAGGAAATTCCTCTGGATGCAAGAAACCCGTCAATTTTTAGGCGTTCATCTTCGGATTTTACAGCTGATAAAATTTTTACTGATTTATCAATAATTTTTTCAGGCTGGTTCATGAGTTTATCCTGTATTTACTGTTTTTTGTTTACATATTTTTCAAAATCCAGTGTGAGAACAGGTGGTTCGTTATTTTCTTTTTCTTCTGCTTCAGTTGTTTTGGAATAAAAATTTTCGGGCTGAGGTTTGTTGTTAAGTAAAATTTCCTTTATTATTCCAAGTTCCTTTGAAATTCTATCGGTGTTTTCAACAAGTTTTTTCAGAAATTCAAGCGATTCATTTTTTTCTTTTTTTTCAGCCGGCTTGATTTCCTGTGCAGGAGATTCTTTGACTTCCTGGTGTTTTTTTTCCTGCTGGGGCTGCTTTGCAAGTTTTAATCTGCTCTGGAAAAAAACCGAGCAGGTTTTTATGAAAGAGTCAAATGTCTTTATTTCATGGGGAGATTCATGTCTTGTTTTCAGTATGTAATCTGTAATTTCCCTTACTGCATGTGATGCCGGTGTATCTGGATATTTTATCAAAAAAGGTGACTGGTTTGATACAGAATCGGAAACCCTTTCATCTTCAGGAATCATTCCAAGATAGTTAAGATCAAGCTTTATGTATTTTGTTACTGTAAGTTTGAATTTTTCAAATACCTTTTCAGCGAATTTAGGGGTTTTGCATCTGTTGACAATTATGTTCACCCTGTTTTTGTAGCCGTTGAATGTAAGAACCTTAAGAAGGGAGTATGCATCTGTCAGAGAAGTCGGTTCAGGAACAACTGAAAGGATAAGAAGGGATGAAGCAAGGCAGAAGGATACCACATGCTTTGATATTCCTGCTCCGGTGTCGACAATGATATAATCGTAGCCCTCAAGTTTTGAAAACTGGTTCAAAAGGCTGTCAAGACCTTTTCTGTCAAGGTATTCGAACTGTTCGACTCCTGAACTTCCAGGTATTATGTCGATTCTGTTCCAGTTTCTGATTATTATATCACCAAGTTTTTTTCTTCCGGCAATAACATCTTCCAGTGTGTCTGAAGAAGCAAGGCCCATTAAAATATTTACATTTGCAAGACCGATGTCCGCATCAAAAAGACAGGTTCTGTACCCCCGTGAAGCAAGGGATACAGCAAGGTTTACAGCTATGTTTGTCTTGCCTACTCCGCCTTTTCCGCTTGTTACTGTAATTATCTTCAAGAAAGCTCCTGTTAATTTTTTAAGTATTAAAACTTTTTTATTCCGGGTAATTGCCTGATAAAACCGGCGATGCCATTATTTTGAGACTGTTGTCTGAGGGTTCAAACCAGAATGAGACATGGCTGCATCTGTATTTTGTGCATATTGTCAAATAGTTTTCCCGGATAAAGTCATGAAAGATTTTTCTGTCAGGGCTGAAACTGTTATCGTTTTTATTCCGCAAAAGTTTAAGATATCTTTCATAAAGATCATTTATAAGCCTGTACTGGGAGTCAGGCTCGGAAATAACGGTTTTTTTGCCGGCTGTGCAGTTGTCCGAATTTCCGGCAATAAGGTCGTTTCTTGTATTTAAAATTTCTCCGTACAAAAGAGCGTAGAGCTGTTCAAACTTGTTGTGTGTAATCAGAACACAGCTTATTTTCAGGCTGCTGTATTTTGACATTATGTCGTTTATGTCGGCTGCGTGGGAAGGGTTGAAAACACCGAGCATCAGGTTATCGCCGGTAAGAAGGACCGGAATGATGAGATTTTGTTCAGCTGCCTTTCTGTCTACAATCCCTCTGAGTTCAATTTTCTGCGAATCTGAATAGGTGAAATTTGAAAGCTGCCTGAAGGGGATATTGTACTGGATTGAAAGAGCGAAATAAAGCTGCTGCACAGAAATTCTGTTTCTGTTTACCAGAATGCTTCCAAATGAACGGCCTGTTTTTGACTGCTCTTCAAGGGTCTCATCAAGTATTTTTCCGTCTATGAGCCCAAGGTTCATAAGTATCCCTCCAAGCTTGAGAGAACTGTCCAGAGTAATGAAAATATGATTGAGTTCTGAAAGGGTTACAAGGTGCTGTTCATATAAAATTTCACAAAAGCTCATTTTCTTTTTTTTCTTTCTGAAGGCTGATTCAAGGGCGTCTTCAGTTATAAGCCCCATATCTGCAAGGGTTTTTGCCGCTTTTTTATGATCCAGAATTTCATTTAAAAGAATATTTTTTTTGTTTAATGAAATTAAATTGCTGTTTGCAAGTTCTGTTAAAAGTCTTGATGTGTTTTTAGTCCTGTTCAGATATTCTGAAATATTTTTATCCTTCAGGTCCCTGTCATTTGAAATAAGCTGCACTGCGTCACGATAAACCGCTTCGCTGGCCAGCAGTCCTGCTATATCAGATTCCCTTAGCTGATTTTCCCTGGCAAGAATAAGGCATACAGGAGTTGAAGCTTTTTTGTTGAAAAGAAAGGCTTCTGATTTGGCTTTTTCTATTTCCTGTTCACTGACAACCTTCTGCTCTTTTAAAAGCTGTTCAATTTTTGAATATACAGGCTGTTCAGGTGATGCTTGTGTCATTATCTTCCCCGTGATCTTTTCTCTTTGCAGCTTCCATAAGCATGCTCATAAGAGAGGTCTCTATAACATTTTCATTTTTATGGCAGTAGTTTTCAATCTCAATTTCCGCCCTTTCCCAGCATATAATTGTAAAAGCGGCCTGTTTGCCTGTCATGCCGCTGAATGATGCATCTATCAGAGACCCTTTTTTAAAGTACATTGTTCCCTGTTTGTTATCCTGGGTTATTTTGAGGGTGCAGGTTTTTTCTTCCATCTCAATCATCTGCAGAAAGGTGGATATGCTTATTCCGTCAATTATTCCTTTGGGACCTGAATAAAATTCCTCAGTAATGATTTCGCAGAGATTGTCAAAATTAAGAGGTTTTTCAAAAATTCTGTCTATTCCAAGAGGTCTGAGAATTTTTTTAAGGGAATCAGACTCATACCATGTTGTGACCGCAATGTTTATATCAGGATATCTGGTTTTCATTCTTTTCAGAAAATCTGATTCATCGGCCTTTGCATATGAGGAGCTTATCAGGACAAGGTCTATTTTCAGTACATTGAGAATATTTTCTGCAATATTAATATTTTCAGCAGTAACCGATTCAATATCTTTTTTATGGTTGAGAGCCGAGGAGATCAGGCTTAAATCCTCCTCATCGTCATCTATGATGAGAATTCTTTTAAAATTATCTTTTTTTTCAATACTATGAAATTTATCCTGGGCTTCTTTTTTTTCAAGATATTTTTCAATCCCTTGTTTTATTGTCTGTTCAAGAATATTAATTTTACAGGGTTTTGTTAAAAATCTGAAAATATAACCTTCATTGAAAGCCCGAAGCGATGCTTTGAGTTCTGCAAAACCTGTAAGCATTATGCATATGGTCAAAGGGCTTTTTTTATTTACCCGGGATAAAAAACCGAAACCGTCTATATCAGGCATTTTAAGATCGGATACAACAACATGAAAAGGTCCCTGGCTTTCGAGAATTTCAAGACCTTTGACTCCTGAAAGAGCTGTGAATACCTCAAACTCCTTTCTCAGATGCCTTTTGTATCCTGCAAGAATATTTTCGTCGTCATCAACTATGAGAAGTTTATACTTCATTTGTTTATCCGGTTGAGAAATTGTTTTTTAAAATATGATATATCTTTAAACTCTGACTGAAAAAATTCAAGGCTTTTGTTCTTTATTTCAAAAGAAAAAGACTTTTATGAAAAAATGATTCTTGGTTTATAAAATTTAAAATATAATGAAAATAAATTTTCTTAAATCATCAAAATAAGGAAAAGATCTATGATCTGTCACGAGCTTGATTATGAAATAATCGGAAATGACATGCAGATAGTGGAAGTAGAGCTTGATCCCATGGAAACTGTTGTGGCCGAAGCAGGAGCAATGAGCTATATGGACGACAATATCAGTTTTGAAGCAAAAATGGGAGATGGCACGAATTCAGATCAGGGTGTCATGGGACTTCTCAAGGGGGTTGGAAAAAGGCTTTTTACAGGAGAATCGATATTTTTGACTCATTTCACAAACCAGGGTTCCCAAAAAAAACGGGTTGCTTTTGCAGCTCCGTATCCGGGAGCTGTTATTCCTGTCAATATGGCTGAAGCAGGAAATACTCTCTTTTGTCAGAAAGATGCTTTTCTCTGTGCCGCACTTGGAACAAAGGTCGGGATAGAATTTGTCAAAAAATTTGGAACAGGTTTTTTCGGTGGAGAAGGTTTTATTCTCCAAAAACTTGAAGGTGACGGAATGGCCTTTGTCCATGCGGGTGGAACTGTAATTAAAAAAGAGCTTAAAAACCAGAAGCTTCTTGTTGATACAGGCTGTCTTGTTGCATTTACAAAGGGAATAGATTACAGAATTGAAAAGTCAGGGGGGCTTAAATCCATGTTTTTCGGCGGAGAGGGTCTTTTTCTTGCAATACTTGAAGGTGAAGGAACTGTATACCTTCAGAGTCTTCCGTTTTCGAGGATGGCTGACAGAATTATTGCAAATGCTCCTTCCTCAGGAGGAAGTCAGCAGGGAGAAGGCTCTGTTCTCGGCGGCATAGGGCGCATGCTCAGCGGAAGATAAAATAATTTTCCTCCCCTTGATGTAAGGGGAGGAGTGTTTTTATACATGATTTCTGAGGTGCTGGTTGCCTTTAAGTACAGCTTCACGGATATTTTCTCCGGCTTCTTTGACAGCTGCAAGGTATCTCCTGTTCAAAGACTTTACCTCTTCGGGAAGAAATGCCGCCTTTTCAAGAGCTTCTTCTGCAATTTTCTGGTTTTTGTCCCAGATTACCCCAAGGGTGTTGTAAGTGTTTTCAAAAAGATTTTCATTGAATCCGATTATATTTTTGATTACTTCGTTTGCGTTCATTTTTTTCTCCTTTGTTGCACTGCATTATTTAATCTTTATTATTTAACAATCTTTATCTTTAAGCATAAATTAAGCAGTTAAGCCTGGTTGTCAAATATTTTTTTGTGCATCGCATCATTTTTTTAAATAAAAATCTTTGAGGAAAACAGATTTAAGTTATATACAGTATTTTCTGATATTTTTAAGGAGGACTGAAAATTGAAAAAAATTGAGCTTCTTTCACCTGCAAAAAACTGTGAGTTCGGGAAAGAAGCAGTAAATCACGGGGCTGACGCAGTTTATATTGGAGCGGAATGTTTTGGCGCAAGGCAGGCCGCATCAAATTCTCTAAAGGAAATAGAAACTCTTGTTTTGCATGCACATAAATTCAATGCAAGGGTTTATATAGCTTTCAATACAATTTTATTTGATGATGAACTTGAAAAGGCAGAGAAAAAAATTCGGGAGCTCTGGAATATCGGGGCCGATGCCTTGATAATACAGGATATGGGGATTTTAAAGCTTGATCTTCCTCCTGTTCGTCTTTTTGCAAGCACTCAGGCAGATAACCGTGATCCTGCAAAAATAAAATTTCTTGAAAAGGCTGGTTTTGAAAGAATCATTCTTGCAAGGGAACTTTCTCTTGAAAAAATCAGGGAGATTTCAAAGGAGACCTCAGCAGATCTTGAAGCCTTTGTCCATGGAGCACTCTGTGTGAGCTACAGCGGGAGGTGCTATCTGAGCCATGCTCTTGGAAAAAGAAGTGCAAACAGGGGAACCTGCGGACAGCCTTGCAGGCTGAAATGGAATCTCTCTGACTCTGACGGAAATCTGATTTCCGGGAATAAGCATCTCCTGTCTCTGAAGGATATGGACAGAAGCAGCAGTCTGGAGGCCATGGCTGATGCGGGAATTTCATCTTTCAAGATAGAAGGAAGGCTCAAGGATCTGTCCTATGTGAAAAATATTACAGGATTTTACAGAAAAAAGCTTGATGAGCTTTTTGAGAGAAGAAACGATTTAAAGCCCGCATCTTCAGGAAGAACTTCTCTTTTTTTCAGCCCTTCCCCATTAAAGACCTTTTCAAGGGGGAAGTGTGAATATTTCCTCAAAGATAAAAGAGAAAAGATTGAATCTTTTGATACTCCAAAATCTGTTGGTGAAGATATCGGAGTTCTTGCAAAGGTTGAAAAAGACAGTTTTTTTGTTGAAACAGACTTTAAAATATCAAATGGAGACGGTCTGTGCTGTTTTGATGAGAATTCAAATCTGAAGGGAATAAAGGTAAACAGGTCAGAAAACAAAAGAATTTTCCCCGGTCCGGGAACGGATTTGAAAAAATTGTCCTGCTTAAAGGGAAAAAGAATTTACAGAAATTATGATCATGAATTTATAAAGACTCTTTCAAAAAAGTCTTCAAAAAGGGAAATAGGAATTGATCTTGTTTTCAGGGAAACAGAAAAAGGGTTTATTCTTCTGGGAGAAGATGAAGATAAAATCAGGTCTTGTGCAGTTTATGAAACAGAAAAAATTCCCGCGGAAAAAAAAGATCAGGCTTTTAAAACAATTGAAAATCAGGTTTCAAAGCTTGGAGATTCTGATTTTTACCTGAAAAGTCTTAAAATAGAATCAAACCCCTGCTTTATTCAGGCAAAAATGCTTAATCTCTTAAGAAGAGATCTGCTTGAAAAGGCCGGCAGGTCAAGACTTGAATCGTACCGGAGAAAACACAGGACAGCGCCTGAAACCGATGAGTTCCTGTTTCCGGAGACAGATCTTGACTATACATATAATGTTTCAAACAGAAACAGTGAAAGATTTTACAAAGAACATGGAGTCAGTAAAACTGATCCTGCATTTGAGCTGAAGAAACCAGACGGGAGATTCTATGTCATGAATACAAAACACTGCATAAGGCATAGTATGGGAATCTGCCTCAGGGATAAAAAAAATAAAATTAAAGGGCCTTTGTTTCTTGAAAATGAAAAAGGAAAAATTGAGATTGAGTTTGACTGCAGAAACTGTGAAATGTTCCTCTTTATGAAATAAAATTTTGCATCCCTTGATTATTTTAAATTGATAATAATTTTTTGGTTAAGACAAACTTTTTTTAAGGTGAAAAATGTCAGACCGGAAAATTTTTAAAAATATAAGAATAGAAAATTCCTTTACAGAATCTCTTCCTGAAGATCCTGTTTTATCCAATCATCCAAGGCAGGTCTATAATTCGTGCTATTCCTCAGTATATCCTGAAAAACCTGCGGCACCAGAACTTGTGGCCTTTTCTCCTGAAACAGCTTCCCTTCTAGGGTTTACTGAAGAAGAATGCAGGTCGGATGAATTTTTGAATATATTTTCAGGAAAAGAGGTTCCGGGTGAAATGAAGCCTTATGCAAGTGCATATGCAGGACATCAGTTCGGTAACTGGGCCGGACAGCTTGGAGACGGAAGAGCCGTGAATCTCTGTGAAATAATAAATCCTGAAGGAAAACGATTTACAGTTCAGCTTAAAGGAGCGGGCCCCACACCCTATTCAAGAGCGGGAGACGGTTATGCTGTATTCAGATCTTCATTAAGGGAATTTTTGTGCAGCGAGGCAATGCATCACCTCAGGGTTCCGACCACGAGAGCTCTGATGATCGGTCTTACAGGGAAAAAGGTTTTACGTGATATGTTTTATGACGGGAATCCTGAATATGAACAGGGTGCTGTAGTCGCAAGAGTTGCACCCGGATTTGTAAGGTTTGGAAATTTTGAGCTTTTTGCCTCAAGAGGTGAATTGGATAACCTGAAAAAGCTTGCGGACTATGTAATAAAAACAGAATTTGAACAT
>JBFWJK010000152.1:0-8426 GCA_050253255.1 Desulfobacteraceae bacterium
CTCCGGCATTGCATGGTCGGCATTTATGCCCATATTTATCAGGCAGTTCTGAATAAGGTAGCTGTCGCCCGTAATATGTGTTTTTTGCGCATTGTTTTTTATCTGAATTGATACTGATTTGTTTATGGTACGGCTCAAAAGACTGACAGTTTCATTTACAACCTCTGCCACATCAATGTTAGAACTTGATTTTTTTGCTTTTCTTGAAAAGGTGAGAAGCTGCTTTGTCAAATATCCGGCCTTGTCTGCAGATTTTATTATCAGATCTGAATATTCATCGATTTTTTTCGGGTCATTTTTTTTAAGCTTTATAAGCTCTGCTGAACCGGCAATTGCATTAAGCATATTATTGAAATCGTGGGCCACACCGCCGGCAAGCTGGCCTATTGCATCCATTTTGTGGCTCTGATGAAGCTGTTCTGTAAGTTTTTCTTTTTCTTCCTGCACAAGTTTTCTTTCGGTTATGTCTCTTACAATAGCAACAACACAGTCAATGTTTGCAATATTTACATATCTCAGGGAAACTTCTGCAAAAAAAGTTTCTCCGGTTTTTTTTCTTGAATGCCATTCAAACTGCTGGGGAATTCCTTTAGCTGCGAGTGTGATTTTGTCAATAGCTTTTTTATGGGTGAGTTCATTGTCTTCCGCATTCAGATTGCCGGCTTTCTGGGAAATCAGTTCTCCCTTTGAGGAAAAACCAAACATTTCAACAGCGGCTTTATTGGCATCAATAATTTCTCCGGTCAGGGCATCATGTATGAAAATTGCTTCTGTCGGGGCATTGAAAATTTTTTTGTATTTTTCCTGACTTTCAAAAAGAGCCTGCTCTGAAGCTTTTAACTGATTTAAGCTTTTTTTTGTCAGAAAAAATATTAAACAGGCACTCAGAGTAATAAAAAACATGCCTTTATAAGACTGAAGCTTTGTTATTGTGAGAGGATCATTTGAAATAAGAGAAATCAGATTGTCTGATAAAAGGATCCATAATGAACTGATGATAATATATATAAGGGAAATTTTGAAAGCCGTGAGCCTTAAAGGTTTATTCAATTTCTTTTTGGTGTTGAATATGAATTTTTTCATCGGCCCTGTTTATTTTAAAATTTAAAGACAGCTACATTTATAACAATAAAATGTTTTGAAGGAAAATTTTTTTAAAAAATAAATTGTGCGCAGATAAGTGAGTGAAAGAAATATTTGAAATCTTTAAAAGTGATAAAGGACTGCATCAGGGATTTTGCAGCACCTGATGCAGATTGAATTCATAAAAAAACTAAATCATTCCCATAATCTGATAAATAAGCCTTGCACAGGTAAACTCCGGATGATGTATGTTTTCAATAGGAGCAAGCTCGACAATATCAAATCCTGTTATTTTTCTCTGTCTGGAAATTTTTTCAATAATTTCAAGCGTATCGTACCACATAAGTCCTCCGGGTTCAGGTGTTCCGGTAGAGGGCATAATGCTCGGGTCAAGGCCGTCAACATCGATTGTAAGATAAATTTCTTCGGGGAAATCATCTGGAAGAATTTTTTCAGGTATTTTTCTGTGAAGGTCTTTTGCATCAATATACCTGATGTTTTTTTCCTTTCTGAGATCAACTTCATAGGGAGAAAGACTTCTTATTCCAAGCTGAAAGATATCGAGTCCAAAATCAAGGGCTCTTTTCATTACACAGGCATGGCTGAATCTGCTTCCTTCATATGTATCCCTTAAATCGGCGTGGGCATCTATCTGGACTATTCCGGGTTTTTTCCCGTTTTTTATGTAGGAGTTAAACGCTCCCACTGAAACTGTATGCTCCCCGCCAAGAATAACCGGGATCTTTGAAAGTCTGAGGGTCTTTGATACTGCCTGGTCCATAAGCTCAAGAAGGTTTTCAGGGTTGTCTGCAAACAGGGGAGCGTGTGTGTATATTCCCTTTTTAGAAGGATTTGATTTCCCGTCATAAACTTCAAGCTGTGAAGATGCTTCTAAAATTTTCAGAGGACCGTTTTTTGTTCCGCCGCCGTAAGAAACTGTTTTTTCATATGGAACCGGAATTACATGGAAAAGAGCATTTTCAGGCTCAGTTTCACCAATTTCATCTTCCAGAAAAAGGGGGTATTTTCTATTATGACAATCTTGTTTTGAAGTCTTCATATCCAAACTCTCTTATAAGCTCTATCTTATCTGTTTCAGGGTGATAAATATTAATATCCGGGAGATTTATTCCATTGAAAGTATTTGTCTTTACCATTGTATAGTGTGCCATATCTGTAAAAACAATTTTTGAGCCTGGTCTTAATTCACAGTCAAAACTGTATTCACCGATTACATCACCTGCAAGGCAGGAAAGTCCTGCAAGTCTGTATGTATATTTTTTTTCGCTGGGAAAACCGGAATCCATGGCAAACGGTCTGTAGGGCATTTCCATTACATCCGGCATATGGGCTGCGGCAGAAGTGTCTAAAACTGCAATTTCCATGTCGCTTCCCTTTATTACATCCAGAACGGTTGAAACCATAAACCCTGTGTTAAGAGCAACTGCCTCTCCGGGTTCTAGGTAGACTTCAAGGTCATGTCTTTTTTTAAAATCATTTATTGTTCTGCACAAAAGTTCAACATCATAATCTTTTCTTGTAATATGGTGTCCTCCGCCGAAGTTCATCCATTTCATCTTATCAAGATATTTTCCGAATTTTTCCTCAAAGGCTCTCAATACAACAATGAATGGATGAACATTCTGCTCGCACAGACAGTGAAAATGAAGTCCGTCTATATCATTTAGATTGTCCGGGTCAAAATTATCATGCCTTATTCCAAGTCTTGAACCTGGTGCTGAAGGATCATAAATAGGAATGGAGCCGACAGACTCTTCTGGATTAACCCTTATTCCAAAGGAAAGATTTTTGTTTATTTCTTTTGCTTTATCTAAAAATCTGTCTTTCTGGTAAAATGAGTTGAAAATTATATGATCACTGTATTTTGCAATTTTCAAGATATCAGAATCGGAAAAAGCTGCTGCATAGGAATGTACCTCACCTTTAAACTCCTCACGGCCGAGCCTTGCCTCGTTTGGTGAACTTGCACAGGTCCCGTTCAAATATTTTGAAATTACAGGAGCAAGAGAAAACATTGCAAACCCTTTGAGTGCAAGAAGAATTTTTGCCCCGGTTTCTTTTTTTACTTTTTCAAGAACTTCGAGATTTTTTATTAAAAGGCCCTTGTCTACAACAAAGGCCGGAGTTTTTACCTTTTCAGGATCGAAATTCAGCATATGTCATACTTCCAGGGCAGTCCGTATCTGTTAAGATCTTCCATAAAAGGATCAGGGTCCATCTGTTCCATGTTGAACACACCTTTTCCTGTCCATTTTTTTTCAAGCATCATTTTTGCTCCTATCATTGCAGGAACACCTGTTGTATAAGAAATAGCCTGGGACTCAACTTCCCTGAAACATTCTTCATGATCGCAGATATTGTAGATATAAACTGTTTTTTCTTTTCCGTCCTTTTTACCTTTTACAAGGCAGCCAATGCATGTTTTCCCTTTTGTTGTTTTTCCAAGGCTTCCCGGGTCAGGAAGAACAGCTTTTAAAAACTGGAGAGGCACAATTTCAACTCCATTGTATTTTACAGGAGTGATTGATGTCATTCCAACATTCTGAAGTACTTCCAGGTGTTTGAGGTAATTGTCGGAAAAAGTCATCCAGAATTTTGCTTCCCTGATTGACGGGATATGTTTTACAAGTGACTCAAGCTCTTCGTGATACATGAGATATATTTTTTTGTCTCCGATATTTTCAGGAAAATTGTACATTTTGGATTCTGAAAGCGGAGGGGTTTCAATCCACTGGCCGTCTTTATAGTATTTGCCGTTTGCAGTAACTTCCCTGATGTTTATCTCAGGGTTGAAGTTTGTGGCAAAAGCCTGTCCGTGATCTCCTGCATTACAGTCAATTATGTCAAGTGTTTCAATTTCATCCAGAAGATGCTTGTTCACATATGCAGTGAATACGTTTGTAACGCCTGGATCGAATCCGCTTCCAAGGAGAGCCATTATTCCTTTTTCCTTAAATCTTTCCTGATATTCCCACTGCCATTTATAGCAGAATTTGGCTTCGTCCTTTGGTTCGTAGTTAGCGGTATCGAGATAGTCTGTGCCTGTTTCAAGACATGCGTCCATTATAGGAAGATCCTGGTAGGGGAGTGCAACGTTAATAACAAGCTCCGGTTTGAATGATCTTATAAGATCAGCAACCTGTTTTGGATCGTCAGCATCTACCTGTGCAGTCCTGATCGGAGTTTTTGTGTGTTTTGCGATTTCATCGCATTTTGACTTTGTTCTGCTTGCAAGACATATATCAGAAAATACTTCAGGAAGCATTGCACATTTTCTGACAACAACGTTTCCAACTCCTCCTGCACCGATTATAAGAACTTTTGACATAAAAGAGCCCTCCTTTTCTGGCTGAATCCAGAATTTTTAAATATTAACTGTCCGGTTTTTAAAAATTTAGTTCAGATTTAATATTCGTAATATGTATAGCCCCTTAAGCCTCTCTCATAGGCTTTGACAATATTGTATCTGTCCTTGACGCTTATTTTGCCGTTTTTTACTGATTCCTCAGCACTCTCTCTGAACCTGCCCAGAAGGCTTTTTGGATTGTAGCCCACAGATGAAAGAACGCTCTGAACTGAATCTCCCTCAATTTCCTTGATAAAATCGTATGAACCGTCATTGTTTACTTTTATGCTTACAACATTGGTGTCTCCGAAAAGATTGTGAAGATCTCCGAGGGTTTCCTGATATGCTCCTACCAGAAAAACTCCAAGATAATAAGGTGCGGAAAAGTCTAGTTCATGGAGAAGAATAGATCTTTTAATTCCGTGGATATCAATGAATTTGTCTATTTTACCGTCGCAGTCGCAGGTGATGTCTGCAACTGTTGCATATCTTTTCGGCTCTTCATTGAGTCTCTGAAGGGGCATGATAGGAAAAAGGTGGTCTATTGCCCATGAGTCAGGTATTGACTGAAAAACTGAAAAGTTGCCATAGTAGATATCTGCAAGTGCAGAGTCTATATCAAGAAGTTCCTTGGGGATGTGCTTAAGGTTTTTTGAATTTTTGGCAATGTTTGAAATTATGTGCCAGAAAATTGTTTCTCCTATTGCTCTTTCCCTCAGGTTTATGTCTCCGTGCTTGAATTTTACCCTGAGCTCGTCTCTGTAGTATATAGCGTCGTTAAAGCACTCCTGAATATTTTTCAGTGAAATTGAGTGAAGTACTTCTATCATATTGTCTATTACTTCGGGTTTGTTTTCGTCAAGCTCGTCAAGAAAAGGCTGAGGATCAAATGTGGTTGTATCCAGAATGTTGAATAAAAGGACGGAATAGTATGCAACTGTAGCCCTTCCTGATTCTGTTATGATTATGGGGTGTTCAACCTCTTTTTCATCCATTACGCTCATGACGCTTTCAATTATGTCGGCACAGTATTCCTCAACTGTATAGTTTCTGCTGTTGGAGAAGTTTGTGTGGGAGCCGTCATAGTCGACTGCAAGGCCGCCTCCGAGGTCAAGATATTTCATGTTTGCGCCTTCATCAACAAGGCCTGTGTATATTCTGCATGCTTCCATTACAGAATTTCTTATGTCCCTGATGTTTGGAATCTGAGATCCTAAATGATAATGAAGAAGCTGCATTGTATCCAGCATGTCTTCATTTCTCAATGTGTCGATTGTGTGAACGACCTGGCTGATATTGAGTCCGAATATGCTCCTGTCTCCGCCTGATTCTGTCCAGTGTCCCCCTGCTTTTGAAGAAAGCTTGATTCTTACTCCGAGAAGAGGCTTTATTCCAAGCTCCTTGGAACGTTTTATGACAATGTCGAGCTCGCCCGGCATTTCAATAACAATAAAACATTTGAAGCCCATCTGTCTGGCATACAGTGCAAGGTCAATAAATTCCTCGTCTTTATAACCGTTGCAGATAAGGCAGGCCTCCTTTGATTTCATATATGCCAGAGCTGCAATAAGTTCTGCTTTTGAGCCTGCTTCCAGTCCGTGATGATTTTCAATCCCAAAGGTTGTGATTTCCTTTAATACCTGTTTCTGCTGATTTACCTTTATAGGATACACTCCTCTGTAGCATCCTGTGTATCCAAGCTCATCGATTGCTTTTTTAAAACTTCTGTGAAGATAGGTAAGCTGGGCATCAAGAATGTTCTGCACTCTCAAAAGCACAGGCATGTCAAACCCTCTCTGTATTATTCCCTGAATTACTTCGGGTATGCTTACAGTTACGCTTTTATCTTCAAGGGGAGTAATTACAACTTCTCCCTGGGCATTTATTCCGAAGTATTTTGCTCCCCAGTTGTCTATGCCGTACAGATCAGCAGATTTTTCTGTTGTCCATCTTTCAAGTGTATTCAAATTTATTTTCCTCCCCGGCATTATAATTCAGGTTCATAATTAAGCCTGTATTGGCAAATTATAAGTAAAGTGTCAAAATATTAATGATTATTTTTAAATAAATTTCCTAAATACTGAATTATGAAATTTTTTGAGCTAAAAAATAAAACGGAAAAATAGAAAATTCCGGCAGTTATAATGATTGCAGGGCCTCCGGGGAGATCGTATCTGAAACTTATTCCAATACCTGAAAGAACAAAGAAAACTGAAAGAAAAACGCTGAGAATACTCATTGAAAAAAAGTTTCTGGAAAGTCGTGATGCTGAAGCCGGAGGCAGTGTCAGCATGGCTATAATCATTATTATACCTACTATTCTTATCATCAGAACAATTGTAAGTGCCGTCATTATCAGGAGCATCAGCTTGTAGATATCTGTTCTGACCCCTCTGATTTGAAGGAATTCCTCGTCAAATGACGCTGCTATAAGCTTGTTCTGAAATAAAAAGGCTGTAAGACAGATCAGAAATGAAAAGACAGCTATGACAATTACATCGGTTTTTGTAACCATCAGTATATTCCCGAAAAGATATGACATGGGATCAATATACCCCGGAGTAAGTGCAATGAAAATAATTCCGCCGGCCATTCCCACAGCCCAGACTGCTCCAAGAAGTGAGTCGAGTCTTTCCTTTGAATATTTTTCCGCAAACCAGATTAGAACGGCTGCAAGAACAGAAGCCGCCACTGCACCTGAATAGGGGGTGACCCATGTAATGCTGTATTTTGAAGAAATAAAAAGAGCAAATCCAATTCCTCCAAGAACTGAATGTGAAATTGCACCTGCAATATAGCTTATTCTTCTTACTACAATGTAGCTTCCTGTTATTCCGAAGGCAAATGATGAAAAAATGCCGGCAAGAAGAGAGTATTTCAGGAATACAAGGTTTGGATCAGAAAAAATTTGCACAATAAAGTTCATTTTTCATGTCCTTTGCCTGAACATCTGTGGTCATGTCTTACCATCTGCATAGAGCAATTATAAATTTCCTGTATTATTTCACCTGAAAGTATGTTTGTCGGGTGAATTACAAGAGTTTTGTTTATGCAGAATACCGTACTTACAATCTCTGACACAAATCCCATGTCATGGGAAACCATGATTATTGTTTTATTGCTTTTTTCGTTGAGTTCCTTGAGCAGGGAAATAAAATTGTCTTCTGTTTCAGAGTCAACATTGGAAGTCGGTTCATCAAGAACGAGAATCTCAGGATCTGAAATAAGGGCTCTTGCAATGAGAACTCTTTGTTTCTGACCTCCTGAAAGAGCATAAAAAGGCTTTTTTATGAATCTTTCCATATTTACTTTTGAAAGCGCTTCCTCGCACCTTTTCTTATCTTGTCTGGAATACCAGCCGAAAATTGAAGTAAAGTTTTTTTTACCGAGAGACCCCATGAGAACAACATCTTTTACAGAAATAGGGAAAGATGTGTCATAGTGGACACTTTGAGGCATGTAGCCAAGTTTTGCTCCGTTTTCCCCCGGGGTTGAACCAAAGACCTCGATTCTGCCTCTGTCAGGCTTTAAAATACCGGCAATAAGCTTGATAAGCGTTGTTTTTCCTCCGCCGTTCGGGCCTACAATGCATACAATCTCATTCCCGAAAATTTCAAAATTGATATTTTCAAGCACAGGCGTTGAGTTTGCAAAATAGGAAAAACTGACATCTTTGAATTTTATTATCGGTTCTTTGTTCATTTTCTACCTTAATTGTTTCGAAAACTAACTTGTATAACAGAGATAGGATAATTAATAAATAAAAAATATGAGACTTTGGACTGAACCTTGAAAAAAGTAAAATCAATCTATTTTGTTTTAAACTCAAATACTCCGTCCCAGGATCTTAAGGGAGTGTTTTTGAGTTTGTTTATTCTTTCAAGGTATAGATCATAAATGTATAGATTGTTTTTTTTCTTCAGAGTTTTGATAATTTCTTCAGCTTTTGAAAAGCCCCCGTTTTTGTATTGTTCAA
>JBFWJK010000153.1:0-8350 GCA_050253255.1 Desulfobacteraceae bacterium
AAAATATATTCTTAATTCAGATTAATTAAATACGCTCCCATTATTCAATTTACCCCTTTATCTTAATTCTTCATCGTTTATGTGATTAAACTTTATCATTATTATCAAGCCAGGTGTTATAAAGGACAACTAAAACCAAGGAGATTGAAAATGAAGCTTAAATTGTTTGTTTTGCTGCCGTTTGTTTTAATGTTTGTTTCATTTAATGCATGGTCAAGGGATTTGAATCTGGTCTGTGATGTCTGGCCCCCGTATCAGATTAAAGACAACAATGCTCTTACAGGATACAGCACAGAACTTGTCAAGGCAGTTCTCGGGAAAATGGATGTAAATAATCTTGTAATTAAAGACTATCCCTGGAAAAGAGCTCTTCATATGGTAACAACTGGAGAAACTGACGGCCTTTTTTCTGCAAACTTTGCAAAGGAAAGAGAAGCATTTGCTTTTTTCCCGCAAGAACCTCTCATTGTTTCTCCCTGGGTAATATGGGTCAGGACAGATTCAGGGATAAATTTTAAGGAGTTCAATGATTTAGCCGGACTGAACTGCGGAGTTGTCAGAGGTTATTCATATACCCCGGAATTCTGGGATTTTCTGAAATCAAAGGGTCGTTTTTCGGAAGTTGCCGATGATGAAACAAATTTTAAGAAACTAGATGCAAAACGTGTCGACTATACTGTCTCGGAGCTTGGCAACGGATATCAGATACTGAAAAAATTTAATCTCAAGGGGATAACTCCGATACTCCATACTCCTGTAAAAAAAGACGGACTTTATATAATGTTCAATAAGAACAGGGTTTCAAAAGAGTTTACTGATGAATTTTCTAAAGCCTTGAAAGAGTTTAAGGATACAAGTGAGTATAATCTTTTGTATAACAGTTATTTCAAACTTGAATGATTTTTAAGGTTTTATAAATATTATCCAGCTGTACAGTTATAATTACAATTGCAGAAAAAATTGCATCAGGGCAATGCTTGTTAAGGTCTGATGCATTTTTTTTGAGGTTTTTTTGATTAATAGTTACCTGTTTGGCGTAATAACAATATTCCTGTCAATTAATATTTAAAATATATATCATCATAAACCCTGTAAAAATGGAAATCATTGTTATATCAGTATAAAAATACTTGAAAAAATAAAGCATGAGGGGTATTTCTGAAAATTGTTTTTTGCGGCTTAAAAATATTCAGTGGCTTGACAGAAACAGGGTTTTATCCGGCTGCTGTTTAATTTAAGCTTTGTCCTGCTATAAAAATACAGAAAGGGGTTTAGGTTGGAGTCAAAGCTTCCTCTGATAACCGATATACTCGATTCAAACAGAATAAAATACAAAAACGATTGTGCACTTGTTGAGCTTGATCCCGGGAGAAATTCAAGAAAAACTCTAACCTGGGAAGAATTCTCATCATATTCGGGAAAAGTTGCTTCAAACCTTTTGCATAGAAATATTAAAAAAGGGGATTGTGTTGTTCATCTGATGATGAACAGTCTGGAGTGGCTTCCTGTCTATTTCGGGATTTTAAAGCTCGGAGCTCTTGCTGTTCCTATCAATTTCAGATTCATGGGCCAGACAATAAAAAACTGCATCAACCTTGTCGAGGCAAAAGCTGTTTTTTTTGATGAGACTTTTATTGACAGGCTCAATGAGGTTTATGATGAGCTTAAGGACAAAAATATTCTGTTTGTCTTTACAGGTAAAAAGGATATTGCGCCTTTTTACAGTATCCATATTTCAGATTTTTTATCAGAAGATGAAAATAAGGATCAGCTCGACTCAATTGAAATCAGGGCGGAAGATGATGCTGCAATGTATTTCACTTCGGGCACAACCGGAGATCCGAAAGCAGTTCTTCTTACCCATGATAATCTTTCCTATGCCTGTGAAGTTGAGTACAAGCATCACAGCCAGACAAAAGACGATGTGTTTTTATGTATTCCTCCTCTTTATCATACGGGAGCTAAAATGCACTGGTTCGGAAGTCTCAGATCAGGTGGCAAAGGAGTTATTTTAAAGGGAACAAAGCCCCGTGACATTATTGAGGCTGTTTCAAGGGAATCTGTTTCCATTGTATGGCTTCTTGTTCCATGGGCCCATGACATTCTGGTTGCAATTGAAAATAATGAAATAAACATAAAAGATTATGACCTTTCAAGATGGCGTCTCATGCATATGGGCGCGCAGCCTGTCCCGGAAACTCTTGTACGGAAATGGGAAGCTGTTTTTCCTCATCACGAATATGATACAAATTACGGACTTACTGAAGCTTCGGGGCCGGGATGCGTTCATCTTGGAATAGACAATCTCAATAAAATCGGATCAATAGGGATTCCCGGATACGGCTGGAAATTCCGGATTGTTTACAGAAATATGGAACCTGTCCCGAGGGGAGAACCCGGAGAACTTATAGTAAAGGGCAGGGGCGTAATGAAGGAGTATTACAAAAACAGGGAAGCGACTGAAAATACCATCAAAGACGGCTGGCTCAGAACAGGAGACATAGCAAGGGTTGATAAAGACGGATTTATATGGCTTCTTGACAGGAAAAAAGATGTAATAATTACAGGGGGAGAAAATATTTTCCCGGCTGAAATAGAAGACTTTATTCTTGGTCATCCAAAAGTTCATGATGTTGCAGTTATAGGAACTCCTGACAAAAGACTTGGCGAGCTTGTAACTGCTGTTGTTCAGCCAAAGAAAGGCTGTGATATTTCCGAAGAGGAAATAATAGAATTCTGCAGCAAAATTCCAAGATACAGAAGACCCAGAATTGTTCATTTCGATTATGTTCCCAGAAACCCTACAGGGAAAATTGAAAAGCCTAAGCTGAGGAAAAAATTTACAGGTATTTACTCAAGCTTCAGGAGGGACTTTACTGATTATTAGTGGCAGTTAATCTGAATCATCTGTCCTGTTTAAAAAAAGCCGTGTCAAAATTTTTAACACGGCTTTCTGATCAGTTCTTAAGCATTCTGCCGATGCTTTATTTTTTCCATCTAAACTCTGTTATGTTTGTTGCCTTGAGTCCGTCATCTGTATCTTCAATATCAAACTCCAGTATAACCTTCTGATGCTTTAAGTGCGCAACGTAAGCCGTATCAGTTGTAGGTCTGTCGTCTTTTAGGACATCTTTAATATGACAGAATATATCATGTCTTGAGTCATGAAGCCCCAGTCCTGTTCTCATCGTGATGAACCCGAACCCTCTTTCTTCATTGAATGCATGCATTATTCCGCGGTTTCTTCCTGAGCCGTCATTTCCTATAAGACCGGGAATGAGAAATCCTGAAAAATGATTGTCCACTTCTCTTACAAGATCATTGCTTGTGTTTGCAAATGATAAGAGATCGACTCTTTTGCCCCGGTTCTGCAATGCTCTTACAAGTCTGAGAAAATCACCGTCACCGCTTCCAAGAAGAATGTAGTCAAGGTTGTCAGACTGAAGAAGGGCGTCAACAGCAAGATCAAGGTCTGCATTTGCCTTTACTACAAGCTCTCCTGCCGAGTCCACATATCTTCTTACTTCCTTTAAAACAAGGTGGAAACCTGTGCGCCTTATTGCATCACGGTAATTTTCGTTTCTTATTCTGTACTGATGATCCTGCATTTCTCTGTCAATATCTATTGCAAGATAAGCATTGGCTCTTAACATTCTTGTACCCTGTGCTTCCACAAGGTCTTTTATTATTTCATATCTTATGCCCCATCCCCCGTTTCTGCTGAGGTTTTCGGCGTCAAGGAAAATACCTGCTTTAAGCATTATTCACTACCTTTTCATTTAATCCGCATCTGCGGTGAGTTTTGTTATAAGTTCTTTTTCCGCTGGAAATTTTTTTAAAAGCCGGTTCCTGTCAGGTTCTTCATAATCTGAAAAATCAAAACCCGGCGACATTGTCGTTCCCATTAGAGCGTACCTGCCATCAGGCAGAAGAAGGGAGCCCTGCCATGTATCTGCCGGTACTCTGAATTGCGGAATTTCATTTTTATCTATTCTGTTTCCTAAAATAATTTTTTCTAATCTGTCATCTGGATAAATTAAAAGCATAAGCACAGGATCTCCTGAATAAAAATGATATATTTCATCTGTTTTCAGTCTGTGCAGCCTTGATTTTGTATCCGGGGTTAAAAGATAATAAATTGCTGTTTTTAAACATTTGTCATGGTTGTATCTGTTTTTAAAAAATTCTTTTTTTATTGTCTGTGAAGATCTGTAGGTCTGGTAAAAATATCCTCCTTCTCTTTTCAGCGGCTCTAGATTTAATTTTTTTATTAAATACTCCGGAGTCATGGAATAAAACCTGTAATTGTTTTTTTGATTTCAATCAAAATTACGGAATAAAAAAAATGATTTTCAGCTTGTACCTATACTATATTTTTTTATTCTTCTTTTTCAAGCGGCAGATAAATAAAAAAAGATGTTCCTTTGTTGACTTCTGATTCAAGTTTTATTTTTCCGTCATGTTTTTTTACAAGATCGTAAACCACATGAAGCCCAAGTCCTGTACCTTTCCCAACCGGTTTGGTTGAAAAGAAAGGATCAAAAATTTTGTCCTTTATATGGTCTGGGATTCCTTCTCCTGTATCAGATATCTTTATTACACAATAATTGTTTTCAATATATGTGCGGATGGTTATTGTTCCGGTTTTTTCAATTGACTGGGCTGCGTTTATTATAAGATTTGTTATGATCTGATTGACTCTCTGGGGGTAGCATTTGATTTTGGGCAGTGCTGAGTAGTCTTTGACCACTTCTGCCTTATATTTTATTTCATTGTGGATCACGTTAAGCGTTGAATCTATGCACTGATGTATATCAACAGCAACTTTTTCATCTTTTTCCTTGTGAGCAAAAAATTTGAGATCAGTGATTATTGAAAGAATTCTTTCAATCCCTTCCTTTGTTTCGGAAAAAATACTCTGAAGGTCTTCTTTTATGAAGTCAAAATCCATTTCTTTTTTTATCTGATGAATTTTTTCTACTGCTTTACTGAAGTCTTCAGGATCTGTAGATTCAAGGTTTTCATATTCCTGTAAAAGTCTAACAGTTTCATCTGCATACTGCTGCAGCGATGCAAAATTTGTTTTGATAAATCCGAGAGGATTGTTTATTTCATGGGCGATTCCCGCAGAAAGCTGGCCAATGGAAGCCATTTTTTCAGACTGAACCAGCTGGGATTGTGCGATTTTAAGTCTTTTGAGTGCTTTTTCAAGATTCTGGGTTTTTTTGAGAACAATGGATTCAAGGTTTTTGTTATATTCATACAAATTTTTTTCAGCTGTTTTTCTTTTAAATATTTCTTCTTCAAGCTGCTTGTTTTTTTCCTTTATGATTTCTTTTCTGGTGATTTCTTCACTGACCTTAATTTTCAGGCCTAAGTTTTTTGAGTTGAGTCTCCACCATATAAAAAGGCCGCAGACTGCTCCGGCAAGAAGTATAAGCATTGATACAATTATGACAGCAGGGGACTGTTCTCTGAAATGCTTTTCCGGTATTACCTGCACCAGATAAAATTCGGACTCAGAAACCTTTGCTCCGAAAAATTTTATAAGCCCTTTTTCATATATGCTCATTTTAAGACCTGAAAAATCTTTTTTTGAAAGATTTGCCTTAAAAAGATGAATATTTTCCTTTATGATTGAAAAAATTTCAGGGTCGTTTTTTGAAGCTGCTGCAATATCTCCGCTTTCTGAGAAAAGAACGGTCACTGAGCCTGGGTTATGTGAAGATGCAATAAAGTTGTTTTCAATTAAATCCTTTTCTATCCATCCGAAAATATCGCCTCTGTATTCTCCTTTAAAAAAGACAGGGCTCTTGAGTATAAAGTGTTTTTCAGTTGAAACTATAGAACTGTTTGCAAAAATTATTTTTTTTAAAACACATTCTTTCTCTGGAAAAACATCCTTTTCATCGGTGTCAACTATACATCTTCCTTCGCTGTTAGTAAGCTGAAGCCTTGTGTATATTGGCTGTTTGTTGAAGTTTTTTTCCATTATAAGCCAGATGAATTTCTCATTTATTGCATGCAGGCTTGTTTTAAGACCGTATTTGAAACTCATTCCAAGGGCCTTGTTTTCATAATATGTTGTTAAATATCCTGAGGATATGAGTTCTCTCAGGTCATTTTTCCTTTCAGCAAGGAAATAACTGAGGGCAACGGCTGTTTTTTCCAGTTCCTTTTGATTTTGAATGTCTTTTGTTTTGTTTAGTTCCTGGTATGTGGTGTATTGAAATGCAATTGTTATTGCAATAAAGGTTGCAAACAGAAGTGTAAAGGCAGCTGCTGATGCGTTTTTTAATAAATTGAGTTTTTCTGTTCTGCTTTCAGTGGACAGCTCAGCTTCCATTTTCAGATCCTGAATTATACCAGTATGATGAGTTAGATTAAACGGCCTTTGACAAATTACGGCCGGCTTTCAGACAATATTTCAGGTGTTTACAAGATTTATGAGACCTGAATAGAGCCGTATAAAAAAATTAAAACCCTAAGTTTTTTTAAATCGGTGTGTTTAACTGCGTTGCTGATCAGTTATGCCAGTGCAGTCTGCATTATACTTTCAAAGACTTTAAAAACTGCTCAATTCAGTGTCAAGCTTTAATCTGTAATTTTATAAGATTACTTTTTTTTTATTTTAAAGGTCAATTCCTTTTTAAAAAAAATCTTCCAATAAATACTCCTGAAAGAGCTCCTGAGAAGTTGGCGGCCATATCTTTCATTTCAAAACTCCGCCATGGTATCAATGCCTGAATGCACTCAATGAAAAAACCAAACATTGTTGAACTGATTAAAATTATTAATAGTTCTTTTTTGAATTTTATCAGCAGTTCTGAGTGGAAGAAAAGAACGGCAAGGACGAGATAAAAAGTGAAATGCAGAATTTTATCTGTTCCCGGAACAGGTTCAGAAGCCGAACCTCCGGGAACAACTGATAAAATTGTCAGGACAAAGAGATAATAAAAAAAAATTCTTTTTTTTTCGGCGTCAGACAATCTCAAGAGAAAGCGCCCTTGATTTGATCTGATCCTTGATTTTTTCAATAAACTCAGCCTGGTTGACTCCCATTTTTACTTTTCCTTCAAGAGTACGTACGGAAAAGGTTTTTTCATTTACTTCTTTTTCTCCGATTGTAAGTATCAGAGGAATCTGTGAAAGCTGGGCATCTCTTACTTTTCTTTTAAGGCTTTCCGATCTGTCGTCGGTTTTTGCCCTGATTTTGTTTTCCTTCAGTAAGGCAGCAATTTTTTCAGCTTCAGGAATGAGAGAATCGTTTACAGGAAGAAGAACTGCCTGTACAGGAGCAAGCCAGAGAGGAAACCGTCCTGCAAAATGTTCTGTCAGAATTCCAAGAAATCTTTCAATTGATCCGTAGATTACCCTGTGGATCATTATGGGTCTGAGTTTTTCATTGGACTGGCCTATGTATGAAAGATCGAATCTTTCAGGAAGAGACATGTCGAGCTGTACTGTTCCGCACTGCCAGGTTCTTTCCAGAGCGTCTTCTATGTGAACGTCGATTTTGGGACCGTAAAAAGCTCCGTCTCCTTCGTTTATCTTGAATTCTCTGCCGTATTTCTCAAGAGCGTTTTTAAGGCCGTTTGTTGCCATTTCCCATTGTTCGTCTGTACCAATCGATTTTTCTGGCCTTGTTGAAAGTTCAAGGTGAAAGTTAAGCCCGAAGGTTGAATACATTTTGTCAAGTAGGTTTAAAACCCCAAGAATTTCATTTTCAATCTGATCGGGAGTCATGAAAATATGGGCATCATCCTGATGAAAGGCTCTTACCCTGAAAAGTCCGGATAAAACCCCGCTTGCCTCATGTCTGTGAACAAGACCTATTTCTCCTGCTCTGTAGGGAAGATCCCTGTATGAAAACTGTTTTGATTTGAAAAGAATCATTCCGCCCGGACAGTTCATGGGCTTTATTGCATATTCATAGTCCTCGATTACTGAAGTATACATGTTTTCGCGGTAATTTTCCCAGTGTCCGCTTTTAATCCACAAATCTTTTGTAAGCATTACAGGTGTTTTTGTTTCAACATAACCTGCTTTTTCGTGTTCTTCTCTCCAGTATTCAAGAAGCTGATTCCACAAAATCATTCCGTTTGCATGGAAAAAAGGCATTCCTGCCCCTTCTTCATGAAAGCTGAAAAGGTCAAGCTGCTGGCCGATTTTTCTGTGGTCTCTTTTTTTTGCCTCTTCAAGAAAGTTTAAATATTTGTTGAGTTCCTTCTTGTCAAAATAGGCGGTTCCGTAAATTCTCTGAAGCTGGGTTTTAGAGCTGTCAGCTCTCCAGTATGCTCCTGAAACCTTCATAAGTTTTACGGCCTTTATCATTCCTGTGTGGGGAACA
>JBFWJK010000154.1:0-8344 GCA_050253255.1 Desulfobacteraceae bacterium
TCAGGATGTTAAGAGAGCATGATCTTGATATCGGATTTATAAATTCTTTTGCACACGATCTCAAAGATCTTGAAAAAAGACAATATGCAAAGGGAGAATTCAAGATAGCAATTCCTTCCACTCACAGGCTGGCCTCAAGAAAGAAAGTATCTTTGGGAGACTTTCAGGGGGAAAATATAATTATGTTCAAAAAAGATGTTCAGCCTGTTTTGTTTGACTCAATAATTGAGAGTTTTAAAAAAGCCGGAGCAGAACCTTTCAGTATTCAGGAAATCAATCAGAGAATCACCTCTCTTGCTCTTGTTGCCGCAGGAATGGGAATCTGTCCGGTGTCCCCTCCTGTAGAACAGCTGAGAACCGGAGGCGATGTATTGTACAAGCCTGTAAAAGACCCGTTCCCAGAGTTTGAACTTGCAGCGGTATGGTCAGGGGCCAACAGCTCAAGAGCTCTTCACGAATTTCTGGATATTGTCTTTTGACAAAAATTTACTTTTAAATTGAATTTCTGCTGATGGATATTCCCATCACTTTTGCAGTGTCTGTTCCGATATTCCAGACAGAGTGCGGGCTTTCGCCTCTGACTATCATCGACATCCCTGTGTGAAGCTGTTTTCTTTCATTTGCCTGGCTGATTTCAATTGAGCCTGATATGACAGTGAACAAATGATCGTGCAGATGGCTGTGATCAGGGGTGGGTCCGCCGCCTCCCGGTTCGATAAAAGCAATTGCACAGTCTTTTATTTCTTCATCAAGTTCTGATGAAAGGAGTATGGCTTTAAATCCTTTGTGGTTTTTTGGCGTAAAAAAATCATTCATCTTAAATTCTCTTTTCCTGTTTATCAGCGGCTGACTGAAAAAATTAAATTTGTTTAGTTCTTATTAATTTTCATCTTTATCCGCAAGATTTATTAAAGGAATCAGGTTGATGAAAGGAGCTGATTTCCCGCTGCCTGGGTCAACAAGCCCTGAATTTAAAAACATTTGGGCTGTATTTTCCTGATTTTTATTTAAAAGGCTTTCTCTGGATTCATTGTTTTCAAGAGATCCAAGTGCCATCCTTCTCTGTATTTCTTCAGAAACAGTTTTTTCAATTTCAGCTCTTTGTTCAGGAGGCAGTTCTGCAAGTTTTTCCTGGGTAAGTCCCATTTCCCTTAGAATTTCTTCCCTAAGTTTTTTTATTTTCTCTTCTTCTATCGCCATGAAAAGACCTTTGAACCCTTTTTCCCTGAAAATTTCTATAAGTTCCTGAAGAGATTTTGCTGTTTCATTCTGACGCATAAATGATTTTACAGTCTCTTTTTCAGTCTGGTTTCCAAGTATTGATGAAAATTCTGAGTTTTTTTCTGGTGAAGATGATACAGATGCTTTTATGCTTAAAAAATCTGAAGAAACGGAAATATCATTGCTCACTTTCATGTTTTTTCTCCTTTTTTATAAATATAAAAAAAATATGCAAAATCTGATCCTTGTTTTTCTACAGCCCGGATGAATTTCTGAAATGACCGTAAATCAAGGAAAGAGAGCCGAATTGTTTGGGTGCACAGATTTTTTATTTTTCTCGAGTCATTAAAAACCGGGAAATTTTTTCCCTGAAATAGTCCTTTTTCATGAGTATAAAACAATATATACTTAAAACCTGAGTTGAGCGTTTCATATTTTTAAATTAAGAAATTTTCAATGAATCAGGTTTGTTATATTTAAAATATGAAACCCTGCAGGCTTTCCAATTTTGCTGCATCTGCTGCGTTAAAGTGTATCATGCATAGCAAAAGTATAGACTGATACAATTTGCCGTTATATGCAGTAAACTTGAAAATCGCTCAATTTAGGTAAATATAAAATCAGGCGGGCAACAAATTTTTTACCAGGCGGCACTTTTCAGATACTTAATAAGCAAAAGGTGAAATATGAAGAAAAGAATATACAGTTTTCTTGTTTTCTTTATTTTACTCTGGGCTCCGGTTTATTCAGATGAAACACTTGTGATAACAGGCGGAACTTACGGAAATGACTACCCTCCATATTATATAGTTGACCAGGACGGTGAGACAAAAGGACTGTGCCCAGAAATAGTAAGCATAATAGCCGAGAAACTGGGGATCAGTGTTAAATACATTGGAAATTCCTGGTCAGGAAGCCTTGAAGCAGTAAAAAAAGGGAAAGCAGATGCTCTGATACCAGTCGCAAGATCTGAAGAAATGGAAAAATTTCTGCTGTTTCATGATAATATTCTTGTTTATGAAAAAATTGTTTTTTTTACTTTGAAAGAAAACAACATAATTTTATCTGAAAATCCTGACAGTACAAAAAACTACAGAGCAGGTGTGGTAAGAAATTATCATTACGGAAAAAAATTTGATTCATATAACTTTGCTGCAAAAGATGTTTCATATAACGAAGAGGAGCTGATAAAAAGACTTGCTGCCGGAAGAACAGATCTTATTGCAGGAGACGAACTGGTAATTTTTTATAATCTCAGAAGATTGGGACTGGAAGAAAAAATAAAGCCGCTAAAGCCTTATATAGACAAAATACCTTCATATATTGCCTTTTCCGCTGCTTCCGGGAAACCAGAGGTTGCAGAAAAGTTTTCAAAAGAGCTTTCTCTTTTCAGAGAAACTAAAAAATACAGGGATCTTCTCAGTAAATACGGACTGAAAAAATAGTTTTGATGAGAAAGCCGGATTTATCAGATGAAATCCGGCTTTATACAGCTGTTTTACTTTTCAAATACATAAGTTCCCGGAGCATCGCAAATATCATATTCTTTTGAGACAGGGCATTTTGGAGCAGGAATATTTTCGTCTGACCGTTTTTTCAACCATTTTACCCAGTCAGGCCACCAGCTTCCGTCATGGATTTTTGCAGTTGCAAGCCAGTGATCAGCCCCTTTCCCAAGAATTCCGTCTGTGAAATATTTCCCCTTGTTTTCGTCGGGAGGATTGATTACACCTGCAATATGTCCGCTTGAAGCCAGAACAAACTTTATGGGAGATGTTACAAAGTGAGGGATTCTGTAAACGGATTTCCATGGTGCAATATGGTCTTTTTCTGTTCCTACAGAGTAAAGATCCATGTCAATATCTCTTAAATCGAGGCTCCTTCCTCCCATTATAAACTTGCCTTCAGTAAGTTCATCTTCAAGATACAGTCTTTTCAGAATGTCAATATGAAGTTTTCTGGGCATTCTTGTCCCGTCATCGTTCCAGTAAAGGAAGTCAAAGTTGAAAGGCTCTTTTGCAAGAAAATAAGTGTCAATCAGGTAATTCCAGAAAAGGTCCCTTGGTTTTAAAAGACTGAATGTGTTTCCCATGTTTGATTTGTCAAGAAATCCGCTGTCAACCATAAGGTCTTCAAGAAATGCAATCTGGCTTTCATCAATAAAGCTTTTGAGTTCTCCTGCATCTGAAAAATCTATCTGGGCTGCAAAAAAGGAAAGTGTTTTAATTGATTTGTCACCTTTGCCTCTTAAAAATGCAGCTGCAACAGTACAAAGTATCGCTCCCATGCAGTATCCTGTGAGATGGACGCTGTCAGTTGAAAGCATTTGCTTTATTGTTTCAATAGATTCAATAATACCTTTCCCTGTATATTCAATTATACCGTAATCTTCATAATCCTTGCTGTTTATGTTTTTCCATGAAATTACAAAAACGCTGAATCCCTGTTTTACAAGATAGGCAGCCATTGAATTATGGGGGCTTAAATCAAAAATATAATATTTGTTGATCCATGCAGGTACAAGCAGAATGGGAGTCGAGCTGACCTTTTCAGTTTTAGGGGCGTACTGAATCAGTTCAATAAGCTCATTTCTGTAGACAACTTTTCCTTTTGTTGTTGCAAGGGTTTCACCTACTTTGTGATATTCGTCTTTTGAATGCCTTATTTTTATTCCGCCTTCGGTTTTTATATCTTCAAGAAAGGTGGCAAATCCTTTTATAAGGTTACTTCCGTTTTCCTGAACTGTTTTTTCAATAACTTCAGGATTTGTAATGGGAAAGTTTATCGGGTTTGTCATGGCCGTAATCTGTTTGAGCCAGAATTCCATCAAAAGCTTGGACTGTTTCTGGACTCCTTTTATATCTGAAAAAAAATTCTGGATAAACGGCTCTATAGTGAGAAAAAAATTTTTGTAGTCTGTGAAAGGATGTTCGTTCCACATTTCATGACGGAATCTTCTGTCTTTTGGAACATTGTCTCCTTCTGAAATAAAGGCGTAGTACAAATCCCAGGTCAGTTTCATGAGGTCAAGGTATTTATTGAATCTTGTTCCCGGACTCCAGGCAAGATGGACAAGGCCGTCGTAAAATGATCTTGCAAAAGCGGGGATATCAACCGGGCCTATTATTTCAGCCATTTTTTTTCTGAAAAGTCTGTCCATATGAAGAGCTGATTCTTTAAGTTCATCTATGGGTTCGGGGGCATCGGAGAAATATTCCAGACCTTCCACAGATTTGAATTCAGCGTCAGGTTTTCTTTTGATCGGTTTTTTGTTCATAGCACCTCCTTAAATTGGTTTTGCATTGCAAAATTTCGGGAAAAGAACAGTATAGGCAATACTTGTGCAGGTATTCTTGTAAAAGATAAGAATTCATTATATATTAAGTCAAGTAATATTAAAGTTTTTTGTAAATCTTTTCTGCAGCCGCACAGTTATTTTTTTATCTCTTTTTTCAGTTATGTCCCGGACAGAGTTTAATTTTTGTTGAACCTGAAAATTAAGGAAAAAACATTGGCCGACATATCAAAGTGGAATAATATTTCCAAAAGTCTGTTACTCCCTCTTTATTTCCGAGCTGTTGAGTCAAAAAAAGAAGACAGGATTTTCTGCGACGAAAAAGCAGCAGAGATAATTAAAAATATTGATTATGATTTTGAGAGGATGGACGGGTTTAATATTATTCAGACTGCAACAATAATGAGAGAAAGTTCTTTTGATTTTCTTGTGGGAAAATTCCTTGAAGAAAATCCCGGTGCCGTTGTGATAAATATCGGCGCAGGACTGGATACAAGATTTTTCAGAATGGATAACGGACAGGTTAAATGGTATGAGCTTGATCTTCCTGAAATAATTGAAGTGAGAAAAGAATTATTTGATGAAACAGACCGTTACAGGTTTATCGATGCTTCGGCCTTTGATATGAGCTGGCCCGGACGGATTGAAAATAATGATAAAAGCCCAGTTCTTATCCTTGCCGAGGGATTTCTGGTTTATTTCCCGAAAGAGGAGGTAAAAGCTCTTTTTAAAAAACTTAAGGATAGTTTTTTGGGGGCAGAGCTTTTTTTTGATGCAGTAACTCCGTTACAGGCGGCTGCAAGCTCTTTTAATCCTGCTCTTTCAATGATGGACGTCTGGTTTAAGTGGGGAATGGGCAGTGTGAAGGAATTAAATTTATGGGACAGAGATATTGAAACAAAAGACATTATATATTATTTTAAACCGTCCTTTGAAAGATTAGGCTGGTACGGCTGGTATTCCATGATACCGGCAATAAGATTCGGTTTTTACATAATTTCCTGTGTTCTTGGAAAAGAAAGAGAAGAAAATTAGCTTATGCTCAGTGTTAATGAAAAAAAGGTTGTGGCTCTTATTCAGGGAGATATTCCCATAGAAAAAAATCCATATAAAATTCTTGCTGAAAAAGCAGGCATTACAGAAGATGAATTTATTGAAGCCTTAAAAAGTCTAAATGAAAAAAAAATAATAAGAAGATTCGGTGCCACATTAAGGCATCAGAAATCCGGATATTCAACAAATGCCATGGTAGCCTGGAATGTTCCCGAAGATAAAATCCATGACACAGGAAAGCTGATGGCGAAATTTCCTTTTGTTTCCCACTGCTACAGAAGAGATCCCAAACCTGAATGGCCTTTCAATCTTTATACAATGGTTCATGCAAAGAGCAAAGATGACTGTTCCGTTAAAGTAGCTGAAATGTCTGAAAAATCACAGATTAATGATTATGATATTTTATACAGTACAAAAGAACTTAAAAAAACTTCCATGGAATATTTTACGGAAGAGTATTAATCTTTTCCCCATTGAGGGATAAGAGTGTTTTCAACTCCAAGATGATTCAGGATTTTTGAAACAACGGAATCTGTTAAATCTTCAATTGTCGAAGGATGGGCATAAAATGAAGGGGATGCAGGAAGAACAACAGCTCCTGCATCATTTACCCTTATCATGTTTTCAAGGTGGATTCTGTTAAAGGGAGTTTCCCTAGGGACAAGGACAAGTTTTCTTCTTTCCTTGAGGCATACATCTGCACTTCTTGAAATAAGAGAATCGGCAATTCCCGATGCAATTGAACCAAGTGTTTTCATGGAGCAGGGTACAATTGCCATTCCATTGTGAAGGAAAGAGCCGCTTGCAGGCGGAGAAAAAAAATCATTGTCATTGTGAACAAAAATTTTTGCTTTTACTTCCGAGCTTTTTTTATTTTTTAAAATAAGATCAGTTATCGGTCCGTTTTCATAATCTGTTTCATGGAAAAGCACTTGTTTTCCTGAATCTGAAACAATTAAATGAAGATCTGCGTCAACTTTTAAAAGCTCATTTACAAGCCTTAAAAAATAAACAACACCTGAGGCTCCTGTGCAGGCAATTACAAATTTTTTTCTAAATCCATCTGAAAAAGAGTTCATCTAGAAAAAATCCAAGAAATAGGGTTATTGAAACAACACTGTTTATGTTGAAAAAAGCAAGATCTATCTTTTCCATTCTTCCCGGTCTGACAACAAGATGCTCCATTACAAGAAGAACACCTGTCAAAATGACACACAGGAGAAAAATGAAATTCATGGAAAAAATAAAATGCAGGGATACAAGACAGATAAAAGTGATTAAGTGTAAAATATCTGAAATCAAAAAAGCTTTTTGTTCACCAAGTTTTGCAGGAATAGAAAAAAGATTGTTTTCTTTGTCAAACTCAAGATCCTGGCATGAATACAAAATATCAAATCCTGAAATATATGTAAGAAGTGTAAGAGATAAAATTATTATACCTGTATTTATTGAATTTGTAAGTGCAATAAAAGCACCTGCCGGAGCAAGTGAGATTGCAAAGCCAAGATAAATATGGGCAAGGCTTGTAAATCTTTTTGTGTATGAATAAAACAAAAGTATAAAAAGAACGGGAAAAGAAAGGTAAAAACACAGGCTCCCAAGCATGAAGGCTGAAAATATAAAAAGAGCTGATGAGAACAAAACAAAAAACCAGGCAGATTTTAAGCTTATTTTACCGGAAGGTATTTCTCTCTGGCTGGTTCTTGGATTGAATTTATCTATTTTTTTATCAGCTATTCTGTTAAACCCCATTGCAGCAGACCTTGCACCTGTCATTGCAAGAATAATGAAAAAAATCTGGTTAAGGGTTATGTCTGTGTATCTTGAGGCAAGAACAACAGCTGAAAGAGCAAAGGGCAGAGCAAAAATTGTATGGGAAATCTTAATCATTTCTCCGTAAGTTTTTATTGCAGAAATATAGTTTTTCATTCAAAAATTCCGTTTATGTTATAGCCGCAGTCAATACATTTTCCTTTTTTTATCCGGTTTTCTATAACATAAAACCCTTTTCTTTCAACCACTTTGTTTTTACACCCCGGGCATATTGTCGATTCAAAATCATCTCCGAAAATATTTCCTGAATAAATATAGTAAAGACCTTCCTTTTGTCCTGTTTCAATTGCCCTGTGAATTGTCGCGGCAGGAGTACTTTTTATGTCAGACATTTTAAAGCAGGGATGAAAAGCTGAAATATGCCAGGGGGTGTCTTTTCCAAGTTCATTGTTTATAAACCGGGCAATTTTTATAATTTCTTCTGTGCCGTCATTCATTCCTGGTATCAATAGAGTTGTAACTTCCACAAAAATACCTGCTTTTTTCATTCTTTTTAAGGTTTCAAGAACAGGCTTTAATTTCCCTCCGCAGATTTTTTCATAAAAATCATTATTAAAGGACTTAAGGTCAATATTTGCAGCATCAATAAAATCCTTTATTTCATCAAAACCCTGCCTTGAGATAAAACCGTTTGAAACCATAATGTTCAAAAGGCCTTTTTCTTTTGCAATAAGTGCTGTATCCTTCATCAGCTCAAAAAAAACAGTAGGTTCTGAATATGTATAGCTTATTGATCTGGCATTGTTTAAAACTGCTTCCTTTACAAGATTTTCGGGTAAAACCTCATATGCTTCAATTTCGTTTAAAACAGACGGAGACTGTGCAAGGGAGGCGTTCTGGCAGAATTTACAACTAAAATTGCATCCGGGTGCGCCTATTGAATAAGAGGTGCTCCCCGGCAGAACATGGAAAAGAGGTTTTTTTTCAACAGGGTCCAGGGCT
>JBFWJK010000155.1:0-8312 GCA_050253255.1 Desulfobacteraceae bacterium
GAGAAACTTGCAAAGGAAAAACTTGCCGGCGTCCTTGAAACTGCTGCAACTTTCTGTCATGAACACAACCAGACTCTTCAAAATATTTCGGGCTATTCTGAACTCATCAGGCTCAATCTTCAGAATACAGAAAATATAAGTAAATATATTGATAAAATATCAGTTGAAATAGAAAGAATGGGAAATCTTACAAAAAAGATCATGCAGATAACTTCATATTCAACAAAAAAATATCCGGGGGGACACGATATAATTGATATTGATTCAATAAACCCGGAACAGGCATCCGGCGAATAATACAGAATGCCTTATTTCAAAATGATCCGGAATCGACTAAAAAACAAATAAAAGACTACATAAGAAAATCGCCCTGACCTGTTGACTCCAGCACAGCCTGCCACAATTTTTCCTGTGGATCCACATGCTTTCTTTTTCCTGCACAAAGCTCCATTGGAAGATGAATAAATCTGTTATTTATAAACCCGACAAGCATATCAGTTCTTCCAGACATTCCTGCATGAACAGCATCTCTTGCAAGAAAACCGCAGAATACACTGTCGTTTGCATTGGCAGGGAGACTTCTGATCATATAGCTTGGGTCAATGTATTTCATTGAATACGGTATTTTTTTTTCACTCAGATACTTTTCAATTTTATCCTTTAAATAAAGACCTATATCATGAAGTTTTGTATTACCTGATTTATCTGTTTCAGTTTCTTTCCTGAAAAATTCCTGCCCTGCTCCTTCTGCTGCAACAATTACAGCATGCTTTCTTTCTTCAAGCCGTTTCTCGACAGCCGCCAGAAGTCCGCCGTCACCTTCAAGCTTAAATTTAACTTCAGGAATAAGTACAAAATTTGCGTCCTGCTGGGCAAGAGATGCTGAGGCTGCTATAAAACCGGAGTATCTTCCCATAAGCCTGACAAGACCTATCCCGTTTGGAAACCCGACAGCCTCGTTATGAGCAGCTCTTATTGCACGGGCGGCTTCCGATACAGCAGTGTCAAACCCAAAAGACCTTTCTGTAATCACAATATCGTTATCTATGGTTTTGGGAATACCTATAACCGAAATTTTAAGATTTTTTTCCAGAATTCTCAAAGCCAGCTTGTGAGCAGCCTTTAAAGTACCGTCACCGCCTATCATGAAAAGAATCTGAACATTGAGTCTTTCAAGACTGTCAATTATTTCATCAAGGTCCTGTTCTCCTCTTGAAGATCCGAGTATCGAACCACCCTGATCCATTATTCTTTCAACATTTGCAGGAGCCAGGTCAAAAATGTCATGACCGTAGGACGGAATAAATCCCTGTAATCCGTATCTTATTCCGAATATCTTCTTTACACCGTATCTGTAATAAAGCTCCAGAACCACAGCTCTTATGATATCATTCAATCCGGGACAGAGTCCTCCGCATGTAACAACAGCGCATCTGGTATTTACAGGGTCAAAGTAAATTTTTTTTCTGGGACCTGCCGATTCAAAATATTTTGGATAAAGGCTGTTATTGTCCTGAGAATCTACTTTATAGAAAATCTTTCTTTCATCGGAGACAAAATCTGAAAGTTTGGATTTATGCTGATTATATATCGGTGAATCAAGTTTAGGCTCACCAAGAATTTTAATTCCGTTGTTCATTTTTCACCTTATTTTAAATCAAAAATCATTGCCCGCTGAATTTGAGCTCACCTTTTCCAAGAATATCGTGAAGATGTAAAATCCCTGCAACTCTTTTATCAGCATCCACAACCGGAAGAACTGTAATCTGTTTTGCTTCCATAAGGTTTAAAGAATCATAGACAGGAGAACCGATAACGGCAAAAAGCGGATTTCTGGTCATATATTCCCTTACAGATTTCTTCAGATCTATTTTTTCATCAACAATAAAACGTCTGATATCCCCGTCTGTAAGAACCCCTGATAATGTATTGTTTTCTTCTGTTATAAAAACAGCTCCAAGATTTTTCTGATCTAAAACTTCCAGAGCTGAAGCAAGGCTGGAATCCATTTTTACAAGGGGGGTTTTTTCAATAGAATTCATAATTTCCTCAACTTTCATTGAAAGTCTTTTCCCGAGCAGTCCTCCGGGGTGAAATCTCTTGAAATCCTCTTTTTTAAAACCTTTTTTCAAAATAAGTGCTGAAGCAAGAGCATCTCCTGCACATAAAAGGGCAGTAGTGCTTGATGTAGGAGCAAGGTTCAGCGGGCACGCCTCTTTTTCAACACCTGTATCAATTACAATATCCGATTGCTTTGCAAGGGTTGAATCCATATTTCCTGTAAATGAAATAACAGGACACCCAGCTTTTTTGACTGAAGAAAGGATAACGTTAAGTTCAGACGTTTCTCCGCTGTTTGAAAGGCCTATAAAAACGTCTTCCTTTTTCAGAATACCGAGATCTCCATGCATGGCTTCTACAGGATGGAGAAAAATTGAGTAAGTACCGGTTGAATTGAGCGTAGCAGAAATTTTTCTTCCTATAAGCCCGGATTTTCCTATACCTGATATAACAACCTTACCGTTTGAAGAAGAAATAAGATCTACTGCTTTAACAAAATTTTTGTCAACTTTATCTCTGACAGACAAAAGAGCTTCAGCTTCCATGGTAAAAATATTTTTTATGTCATTAAGTGTATTATTCATTTAATGCTCTCTTTGTTTTAAATCAAACCAAAATGATTTATATATGATTTCAGGTTTAAATATCAATGATATAAATTTTTTTAAATATGAACTGCAGTTTTAAGATATAATATATCATTATAATAATAAGCTTATGTATTATTAAGTTTATATTTGAAATTGACACATTATTTTATTTGATTTATAGAAGTAAAGTTTTTGTTTTGAAATTAAAATTTTAAAGTTAACTGAGCGCTCATTAAAAAAAGTTATATCAGGGAGTAAATAATGATTTGCACAACAACTCGTAATGGTGACGAATGCGTATTTATGACATCAAAGGGCTGTTCCTTTGAAGGCGGCACATGCCTTCCAATTGTAGAACAGTGTGAAGGATGCTCAAGGGTTAAAACATATGAAGCCGGCAAATACTGTACTGCCTTTCCTGCTCCTGCAGATCAGTGGAGAATAGGAAACTGCAATATGGCAACACATATTAAAGTTGAAAAAGCCGAATCCAAGAAAAAAATCAACCCGATCAAAGCTTCAAAACGCCGTTAAAAAATGGAAAAGCGGTTTTACAACCGCTTTTTTTAATTTGCTGATTTTATCTGATTTATATCATGCACTCATATCCAGGTTTTTAAGACTTTTTTCAAATTTGGTTCTGTATGGGTTTGAGGCTTTTTCTTTTGCAGCTTTTTTCCCTTCAAGCATTTCCATAAGTTTATCCAGGCGTTCTTTTATCTGTTCTCCAAGCTCACTGAATATTGAACCGGAACTTTGGGAATATTCTTTTCGTGAAGCTTCAAGAGACTCTTTAAACCTATCGATTCTTTCTTTAAAAAATGAAAAGAAATCAGGTTTTCTGACAGATTCTTCTGCACCTGTATTTTGATCAACGAGAGAAAGCTCTTCATTAACTTTTTCTTCGGATTTATTCAAATCAGCCAGATCCATCTGATAAACATGCCCTGATTCACCAGTTTCCTTTAAAAACATTCCGGTTGATTTCAAAACTGCTTCTGTATTGCCTCTTGAATCTGTTATTGTATGCGGACTTTGTGCATATCCAAGATAAATGGCTCCGACATTTGATGATAAAAGACCGCTCATATATTCATCTTCACCATCTGTTTCAGGCCTCCAGATAGAAAGCTTTGAAAAAATATCATCATTTTCGTCTATCCATCCGTTTTGGTCATCATCATACATTGCAAGATCAGCAAACCCGTTGCCTGAGGATGTGCCGAAAAGTTCGGTTCCGTCATTTATTTTTCCGTCTCCGTTAATGTCAAATGCCAAAAAGCCGCTTCCTTTACCAAGAGATTTTAATTTTTCATCTGTTCCGTCATTGTTCAAATCAAAGGAAAAAAATTTGTCCGATAAACTTGGAGGCCCGTCATCAAACTGTATCACCAGGGGATCAACAAGTTTGGTTAATTCAACTTTTCCCCTGAAACTTTTTTCTGACACAAAATTTCTTTCCATGAGAAGATGCATTCCAAAACTAATTTCTCTTCCGTCTTCAGTTGTTACAAGTCCTTGTGTATCAACTATTGTCTGCTCATTTATATCAATTTTTTCTGTCTGTGAAAAAAGTACTTTTAATGAATTTCCGGTTTCAATGTTTTGCACAGGAGTACTAAGTTCAGACATGCTTATCATTACATTTTCACTTGTAAACTCAGCTGTTTCTCCTGTTACATGGGATACAATTTTTGAAAGAAGATTTTTATCAGGATCAGTTTCAACCGAATCTGTATCCAGTTTTCTTATTTCAGTTGTTTTGTCAGTTTGAGAAAAAGATGAGTTAAAATATCTCTGTTTGGCCTTTAAACTTATTTCTGAGGAATCGCCCCGGTTTTTATCATCATTATTCAAGCCGTTAAAAAAAATCCCCTTAACCTGAGAGCTTCTTTCATAAATGCTTGAATACTGATGTTTTGACTGAAACGAAACATCATAGGATGAGATTTTCATGAGATTTTCCTTCCATGGTTTTATATAAACGTCTTCCCTGACGCTTAAAATCTCAAAAATATTTTTTTTATTATATCGTTATAATTTTCTAAAAACTTAAGGATAACTATCTGGTTTAAGGAGAATTTCTACTGATTTTTTAAAGACTCCAGATACTCCCATCTTTCATAGAGCTCTTCTGTCTTTTCCTGGGCTTTTTTAAGGTCTTCACATACCTTTATATATTCTTTTGTGTTTTTCATCAGCTCTGTGTCTGCAGCCATAATTTCAAGCTTTTTAACAAGCTCTTCATTTTCAAGGATTTTCTCTTCCATTAAATCAAGCTCAAGCTGATATTTATATGAAAGTTTTTTTGGTTTATTTTCAGGCTGCTTTTTTACCTGTATTTCTTTTTTTTCCTTTTTATCTGTTTTTTTTAAAACTTTTGAAGCTTCTTTTTTCCATTGAGACAGATCGGAATAAATACCCGGCGTTCCATCTTCATTTATACAGATGTATTTAGAACCAAGAGCTTTTGCAAAATACCTGTCATGGGTAACTGCAACAACGCATCCGTCAAAATTTAGAAGAGCATCTTCAAGCATTTCTATTGTTGGAATATCAAGATCATTTGTCGGTTCATCAAGAAAAATAACATCACACGGAGTTCTTATAAGATCAGCCATTAAAATTCTTGCCTGCTCCCCTCCTGAAAGTGAGTGTACAGGCTGATTTATCTGTTCTTTTGCAATACCAAATCTTTTAAGCCAGGAAATAATATGAATTTTTCTGTTCTGAAAGATCACAGAGTCGGAATCAGGAGCAAGTATGTCTTTCGGGGTCTTTGATTTATCAAGAAAAGCCCTTTTCTGATCAAAATAAAGAATCTGAAGATTTTCCACATGCTCAACCTTACCCTTATCCGGAAAGCTTTGTCCTGAAAGCATGTCTACAAGGGTTGTTTTTCCGCTTCCATTGGGTCCTACAATTGAAATCCTGTCATTTTTCTGAAGAACAATGGAAAATTCATCAATAATTTTTTGGCCGGAAAATGACTTTGAAATTTTTTCAGCGTTTATAAGTCTTTTTGTTTTTCTTCCTGTTGATTCAAACTCGATTTCGGGTGAAAAATTTACATTATCCCTTGATCTTGTCTGCTTAAGCTCGTCTTTTAACTCATATGCCTTGTCTATTCTAAACTTTGCCTTTGTGGTTCTTGCCTTTGGAGATCTTGAAAGCCAGTCGTCTTCCCTTCTCATTTTATTTGCAAGGGATAAAACCTTTTCAGACTGGTTTTGTAAAAAAAGATCTTTTTTATCCAGAAATGTTTCAAAATTTCCGTCTACAATAAAATAAGACCCCGGAAATACAGGTGAAATCTCAATTATTTTATCAGCACAATTATTTAAAAATTCCCTGTCATGTGTAACTGAAATATAGGTAAATCCGGAATTATTGAGCATATTTTCAAGCCACTCTATTCCGCTTAAATCAAGATGGTTTGTAGGTTCATCAAGAAGAAGAATGTCTGGAAGCTGCATCATGGCACAGGTAAGAGCAAACCTTTTTTTCATTCCTCCGGAAAAAAGTCCAACTTTTGTGTCATCATATTCGCTCATACCCGAAAGTCCTATTACTTTTCTTATTTCACCTTCCTTGCCGGGATTTTTTTTCAGAGACTGTTCAATTGAAGCAGAAATAATATTACCGGCGGTAAATGAGTCGTCAAAATCAGGGTCCTGATCAAGATACTCGCAGTTAAGCCCTTTTATACGGTTTATTTCTCCGCTGTCAGGTGAAACAAGACCTGCTGTGATTTTTAAAAGGGTTGATTTCCCTGCACCGTTTGGACCGATTATTCCAATTTTGTCCCCTTTTTCTATTCCAAGGGAAAAATTTTTGAAAAGCAGCTCAAGACCGTATGTTTTTTCAATATTTAAAACATTCATCAGATAAGACATGATTTTTAACCTTTAAGCACAAGTTCTGCAACAGCTTCAATATGATAAGTATGTGGAAACATATCAACAGGCTGAACTTTTACAAGCTCGTATTTTTCTTTTAAAATTGCACAATCCCTTGCCATTGTTGAAGGATTGCAAGAAACATAAACAATTTTTTTGGGAGAAAGCTCCATGATTTTATTTACAACATCCTTGTGCATTCCAGCCCTTGGTGGATCACAGACCAAAACGTCCGGAGTTTCATTCAAATCTTTTATTACATCCTTTAAGTCGCCTGTAATAAACTCACAATTTGAAATATTGTTTAATTCACAGTTTTTTCTGGCATCTTTTATTGCAGATTCAACAATTTCAATTCCAAGAATTTTTTTTGCATATTTAGAAAGATAAATTGCAATTGAGCCTGTTCCTGTATAAAGGTCAAAAACAAATTCATTGCCTTTTAAACCGGCAAAATCCTTTACAACATCATAAAGCTGTTTTGCACCTTTTGTATTTGTCTGAAAAAAAGAATTGGCTGAAATTGAAAATTCAAAATCACCTAATTTTTCAATTATATGATCTTTTCCATAAACTAAAATTTCATAATCGCCACGGCTTATTGAAGCTTTTTTACCTGAAACATTATTTAAAACAGAGCTTATTTCAGGAAAATTATTTGTAAGTATTTCTGAAAGTTTTTTTATTTCATCAAGGTCTTCATAACCTGTTACAATATTTATCATAAAAGAATTATTAAAAACCGAATGCCTCATCATGACAAAACGCCAGAAACCCTTATGGCTTCTTTCATCATAAACTTCATGATCAGAATTTAACATGAAGTTTCTTATTTCATCTAAAATTTCATTTCCCTTTTCAGGCTGAATAAGACATTTTTTTATATCAACAATTTTTGAATAAAATCCGGGTACATGAAGACCGATTCCGTTTCCTTTTTCAATATCCTTATCTTCAAGTTCATCAGGGGTAAGCCATCTTGAATTAGTAAAGGAAAATTCCATTTTATTTCTGTAGTTAAAAACATCAGGAGAACCAAGAGCATTTAAAACATCAATGTCTTCAAACATTCCTATATGGGAAAAAGCCTCTTTTACATGGTTTGTCTTGTAGTCAAGCTGATCATTATAGTCTAAAAACTGCCATCTGCAGCCACCGCAGGTTCCAAAATAATCACACTCAGGCTCTATTCTTTTTGGGGATGGTCTTAAAATTTCAATTGCCCTTGCTTCTGCAAACTGTTTTTTTCTTTTAAAGATTTTTGCTTTTACAAAATCTCCTGGAACACAGCCTTCTACAAAAACAACCATTCCCTCTATCCTTGCAATTCCGCGGCCTCCGAAAGCAAGATTTTCAATTTCCACATCATAAACGGCTTCTTTTTTTTTCTTACCCAAGTTGATTCTCCTGTAACTTAATTATATAAAGCATCAAAATTTAAATACTGATACCGATTTATCTGACAAAGCCTGAATATATATAATAATTTTTTCACTAAGTCATTTATAAAATTTTTTAATAAAATAAAAAAACTTAGCTACAAAGATACTGCAGTCATTATTTTATTGCAGTAAAAATAATTTAAGCTAAATTAGTTTATGCAGAAAGAAAGGATTAATCTTGGCAGATAAAAACAGATCGGGTAATTATCAGGCAGCATTTCTAAGCCAGATTATGGAAGATGTCTCTTTTATAATAGAATCTGTTGCACAGGGAAATTCAGGTGAGGCAAAAAAAGAACTTTTATCTGTTGTGAAAAGCA
>JBFWJK010000156.1:0-8267 GCA_050253255.1 Desulfobacteraceae bacterium
AATCAATGTGCTGGAATCCGTTATCAAGCTGGTCGATTCTATCTACAAAGCTTCCCCCCATTGAACTTACCATATGTTGTAATACCCTTCTTTTCCCTGTCTTAGCAGGACCAGTGAAACAAAAAAGACATTTTTCAAATTCAATCTGTGGATTTTCTTCTGTAATGTATCCTAAAGGCTCAAAAACTTTTGTTTTTTGATCTCCTAAGATTTTATAAAAATCATCGTGAAGAACTGCCCCATCAACTATTTTCTCAGAAAACTCCGAACAAAGATCAAAAAGCAAACTTCTTTCGTCTTCATCAACCTTACCGTCTTCTAA
This sequence comes from Desulfobacteraceae bacterium, assembly GCA_050253255.1. GTDB lineage: Bacteria > Desulfobacterota > Desulfobacteria > Desulfobacterales > JACKCP01 > JACKCP01. The sequence continues at coordinate 323 of JBFWJK010000156.1, forward strand.
AATGTCATCCACAAGGCTATTCAGCTCATTAAAAGGCCATACAAATTTAAAAGGTCTATATTTTTTAAGCCAGTATTCAAGGCCTTTAATTTCTTCATCAGTCAATTTTTGATCAAGAACCAAGCCATGCAAAAATCCGTGCAGCCTTCTAACTGCCAAAGTTGTGGCGTCGCATCCAACAGGGTTCATATAAGAATAATCTTTACACCAACGAATAATATCTTCTTTTTCTCCTATATCCAGAATCCCATCTTCCAAAGCTTCTTCAAGTTTTACAGATACTTCGTGAAAGGCATCGTATATTTTTAAAGATTCATACTCCATTATCCATTTTTTTAAATTGATAACGGGTCAACCCCTTTTTTATGGAAAAATTTATCTCGTAATTTTTCCATAAAAAAGGGGTTGACCCGTTCTTTTTTAAATACCTGCATACAGCCAGGACTTGATGAACACACATCCTGCGGATATCTCCTTCAGGATATTTAGATCTATTTTCGGTAAAATCATTACAAATGCAACTTAAAGAATGAAGATCTACCGGATATTTGTTTTCGCCAATCTTAACAACATATTCTTTAGGTAGTGTTTTTAAATCTTCATTTTCATATTTTAAATCAATAAGCCTGCCACTAAGATTCAGAGTCCTTAAAACCTTGCGTTTCATTACGCCTCCTGAAATTGGTCAACTATGATAAAAACGTAATACTGATCTTTATTTTCAGGGTCTTTTAAAAAAATACTGTCCAGATATACTAAGCCGCCGCCAGATCTGGTTACAACTATTCCTTTTTTAAAGAAACCCTTATCATCAACTGTTTTTAATATATCGTCTCTTGTTTTCGGATATATGTATATATCTCTGATATTTTTTATTTTCTTAAGGTCATAGCCTAAAATAACATGCCAAAGTTCCCAATATGCATCGAGAATTTTATTTGAATCGGACTTAAGTATTAAAGGATGAACAATTTTATCCCGTGGGTAAAAGTCGCTGAAAATCATTTCAAATTCAGGCCTTACATACCTTAAACCCCTTCTTCGATCCTGACCGGAGCGTCTGTCAACTTCTATCGGTATATTCTTTTTTCTTCTTTGTTCTACCCGTCTTTCATAAAATTTAAATTCAGGCAAAGGCTTTTTGGTTGGTTTGCTGGTAAGCTCTTTAGATATTAATTCTTTTTCTAATTCTTTTATCTGCTGCTTAAGCTTATTGTCTCTAAACAAAAGCTCTTGATTTTCTTGTTTTAAGGACTCTATTTCTTTTTTCGCCTGATCATAAAGCTTTTCTGTCATTCCATCAAAAAACTTATGAGGCTTCTTTTTTTCCTGATCCCTGCAGCTGAGTTTTAAGTTCCGAAATTTCTCTTACCAGATTTTCATTTTCCTCTTTAAATTTCTTGATGCCTTCCCTGTAGTCTTTTAAAAAGCCTTTATAGTCTTCTACATCTTTTTTATAGTCTTCTATCTCTTTTTTCAGAGATTTAATATCTTCTGTTTTGCGGTCAACTTCGTTGGTTAGTGTCTCTATAAGGTATTCATATTTGCTTATAATATAGTCGGGAGCCTCTTTGCCTACAGACTGTTCTCCCTTGTTTGCAGATTCTTTTAACAAGGGACTATCTTCGTGTACAGACCTGCCATAATTCAACATATCTAAGTATGTAGTTTCAAAATAGGAAGCAATTTGCTCTTTTCTTTCTTCAGAAAAGCCCCTTCTATCATTGAAATAATCACTTAACTGGGTTCTTGCGAAACCAATAGATTCTGCAAGAATTGCCTGAGTGATTTTTTTTTCCTTCATATAAAGGCTTAATGCCTTTTTAAAGTAGTCATTTGTATTCATATTTATACATTAAAAATGTGTTTATAATTTATCAAGTCATTTGATAGTGTCTTTTTTTCTTGACATGTACACTTAATAAGTGTTTCATACCTCTAGAAAGGAGACATTATGAGATTAAAAAGCGATATTATAGATAAGCTTGAACAAGAAACAAAGTTACCTAGACAGATGATTTCTGACTATATAAACCGTCATCGCTACCCTTCGAGAAAGAGAGCAATATTATTAGAACAAGCATCCATAAAAGCAGGTATAAAAATAACAAAAGAAGCATGGGTTTTTTCCTCAAAAAAAGATTTAAAAGAAACTTTAACAAAACACATCACAAAGACACACAATTAGAGACAATTATTATTTAAATATATTAAAAAGAAGCAGGAAACCGACAAATGAAACAAAAATGGAACAAAAACCTCTACATGAGAAACTGGCTTGCTGAAGTAAGAGCTCTTGTGGGTGACGGTTACCTACAAAAAACATTCGGCAGCAGACATATGGACTCATGGAAAAGAACTGCAAGACACTGGACAAAAAGAATTGATCATGAAGCCGAACCAAGACGGAATCCCATAGAGGTTCTGTCTATTCTTCTTGAATATTTAAAATCACAGCCCGGCGGCAGAGAATTGGCATTTAAATATGCCGTATTAATAGCTGAAATATGCGGTGGTGAATTTACTCCGAGACAAAAATTCAAACCAGAAAAATCTATTGAAGAAGAATGCCTGGAAGACTACCCCGAAATTGTCGCTATGCACAGCCTGATAAAGCACGAAGCAAGTATTGAAGAAATAGAGTACCAGGCAAACGAAGTTACGAGAGAAATCGACGAGACTGTATTTACTGTTAAACACAACAGGGAAAAATAATTATTTTTCGGCTGGCAGTGAGTGCGGACAGGCTGACAAACCGAAATCAATAAAATTTAAAGAGAAACGATGGTCAATATTTCAATAAACCAGAACACTACAGGTGCATACAAAATGAATGTTTACAAAAGAGGTCCTCCAGAAAAAAAGTAAAAACTTATAAATCCAACGTGAAAATCTTTGTTTTTATTTATCGCTCCGGGGAGTTGTTTCCCCGGAGCGACTCAAATCTGGCAGTGTGGCGGAATGGTAACGCACCTGAAATTATCTTGATAGGATAATTTGTCAACTTTAAGAGGGTTTCTGGGAAGGAAGACTCAGTATACGCAGGTTCGAATCCTGCCACTGCCATTAAAGGAAATAAAATGAAAAAAAACATCCGCATTTTCTGCAACACATCAGTAGACGATGCAAAGATATCAGTCAAAATGGCTGAAAAATCAGGCCGCCTTGATGAAGAGACCCTGAAAGCGAACATTAATTACGAAAAAAAGAGAGGAAACAGAACCACGCTTATAAAATTTTTCGAAAGCAAACTTAAAAAAATACAGAAGGATAAAGGAACATGGAATCAGAAAAATTAAACCTGTTTCTAAACACAATAAAAAAAATAAATAAATTAAACTTGAGAATACTCAAGGTACAAGCTTCAGTCAATTTCTACCAAGAAAAGATAGACGATTTTTTCCATAATTTTTCTGACAGAGCTATTCAGGCTCGAGAGTTTGCACCTAGAAGATATGAGTTAACAGTTTTTAATGTTGAGAAGGGGGAAGACAATAACAGATCATTGATGTTTTATGACTTTGACAGCCTTGAAAAGCACAAAAACGGCTGGGAAACAGCTCTAAAACTCATAAAGCAGGATGATTTCCAGATAATAAAAAACAACTTCAGCCAGGTAAGGGATTCAGTAAATTAAATGGAATTCTTTGAAAATCTATACACCAAATGCGGAGAAGCACTTCATGAATATAAAACAGCTCAGACCAGGACAAAGTGTCTTGGTACAAATATACAAAACAGAAATCGACGGCATACCAGTTGTTGTAAGCAAACAGACCGAAGTAAGAAACCATGCAAAAGGAGATAAAGTCTTTGTAAAAGGCCACTACCAGCCGGTCAAATTTAAACGGATCACTCTGCTATGAAAGCAGCAATATGGAAATGGAAAGAGACACAGCCAGGCAAAGATGAAAAAGGGAGACCTATCCCCTATAAACTGGAAGAAAACGGACAAATAAAGTGGAAATGCTCACACTGCTACGGAATTTATTTCATGATTCTTGAAGATAAAACCCTGGCCTGTTTCAGCTGCAAAAAACCACTTTATTCAGGGAAAAAATAAATAATTGTCCGGATAAGTTAATAATCAAAAATATTTATAAAGATATGGAGGTCCGAATGACCAGAAAAGAAGCAATAGATCATATAGAAGCTTTATACCCTGCTGACTCGGAATATAATCGTACCGCAGAAATAGGACAGGAGTTTCTTGAACAAGCAAAGCATGAAGCCGGCAAAACCTGGAGAGAAGAGCCAACTGAAGTTTTAATAAAATATGCAAATCTATGCCTGCTCAAAGAAAGGCGGATGCACCTCGAGATGATAAAAAAAGGATAAGGAATAATGGGAGAAATATACAGCCTGCAGCAAGCAGCAGAGAAATTAAAAGTAAGCCCAGGAACATTGAATAAATGGAGGCACTATCAAAAGGGTCCTACATATATTAAAATGGGTGGCAGAATTTTCTATGACTCAAAAGACCTGGACAAATATATTGAAAAAAGAAAAATTACTCCCCGATATTCCTGAAAGGGATCACCTGAGAAATTTCCTCTTTCTTCTCTTCCAGAATTTTTTCATTTAAGAGCGAGGCCTTTCTTAAAGACTCGTCTCTTAAATGAGAATATCGCTGAGTCATTCTTGGGTCGGAGTGGCCAAGAAGCTTTTGAATTGTATACATATCCACCTCACCGGAACTTGCGAGATTTGATGCAAACACATGCCTCAATCCATGCACAGGCCTAAAATCAGCGGGAAGCCCGGCCCTTTTTGCAATTCGGTTTATACCTCTGCTAAAAGACACCCTGTGCCCTCCGTTTTTACCGGGGAAAAGGAATTCAGAATCACCTTGATGCTCCGTTTTCAAATAATCCTGTACCATTTTTTTTATTTTTAATGGCAATGGAACAGTCAAATTTTTTCCGGATTTAGGCTTCCTGAAAAGAATAAAATCCAGATGAAAATCAAAATCTGAAATTTTCAGCTTTAAAACACTTCCTTTTCTTGCACCTGTGTAGAGGACAATAAAAAAGAACAGCTTCAGCGCCTTGTCTTGCTCAACCTCAATAGCCGCAACCAAATCTGATAATTTATCCGGACTTAAATATTCTGTTTTTTCATTCCTGACTACCGGCATCTGAATTTTAAAACTCAAACCTTGCACAAGCTGTTTCTGAACTCCAAAATTAACAATTCTCCGTAGCAAACCTAAAACATGTTTTACTGTCTGCGGAGACTTTTCTTTTAAAAGCTTTATTCTCAGGCCGTCAACTTCAAGTTGAGTTATTTCAAAAGGCTTTTTATAACCAAACAATGGTTGAATATATTTTTGATATCTGCTGATATCAGTCTTTGCATTTTTAGTTTTTACATCGAGGCCCTTTAAATACTCCTGCCAAAGTTCATCTAAAACCCATCTTTTTTTCTGGAGCTCTTCTTTTTGTTCCTGATTCGTCTGTTCCAGGCCTTCAATTTTTTTTGTTCTGATTTTTGAAGCCTTGGCCGGAGTCATTGCATCTCTGTTTTTTTTACCAACCATTTCTTCAATCAGTTTGTATTGGCCAGACTTATCTTTTTTTTTGTATCGAATATAATAATTCAGATCATATTTAGTTTCATATCCATAAACCCCAGGGTAATTTGTCTTTATTCTTGCCGGCATAATTTCTCCTTAGTTTTATACATTCAGGTGGGGAAATAGGTGGGGAAGCAGAAATATAATTACCTCAAACTCTTTATTTATGCAAGCTTTAAAGTTTTAAGCTTTGGACTCCGAAGCCGGAAATCGTGGGTTCGAGTCCCGCCGGGCACGCCAGCTTTAAATCATTATTGACTCAACAACGGCTTTCTACCACGTTTTCAGATTTTTGTTATCCTGGTATAATATCCCGAATTATCTTTTTCCCTGAGAAATTCAAAAACATAATTATAATCAAAATCAAGTTCTGAATCAGAATGGGTTACATAAATCAAAGACTTATGAGGCATTTTGCAGATTGTTCTTACAATATTCAAAACAATTTTTCTGTGAAAAGAATCTAGGCCGTGGCACGGTTCGTCCATTATGACAAGATCGGGATCTTTTATAAGCGCCCTTAAAATAAGAACAAGCCTCTGCTGACCATAGGAAAGGGAAAGAAAGCTTTTATAAAACAGATCTTCTATATTAAATTTCCTGAAAATATATTTTGCTGTCTCAGTCTGTTTTTTATCCGGTTTTCTGTAAAGACCGACCGAATCAAAATAACCGGAGAGCAAAACTTTATAGGCTTCAGTTTTTTTGTCATATTTCAGATGAAGTGAGGGAGAAATATAACCTGTATTTTTTTTAAGCTCCCAGATGGTTGTTCCAGTTCCTCTTTTTTTTCCAAAGACTTTTACATTGTTTGAATAAACCTGAAGATTATCACCTGTTACAAGAGACAGAAGAGTAGACTTGCCGCACCCGTTTTCTCCCTTGATCACCCATTTTTCGCCCCTTGAAATCTGAAGATTTATATTTTTCAGAATCTTTTTTTCACCATAAAAAACACTGCAGTCTGAAAGACTTACAATAACTTCTTTTTTAAAACCGGTTTTAGATGTTTCAAACTCTGACAGATCAGGCATTGTGGAATCTGAAATTTTTAAAAGCCCCGGATTTTCAACTTCAAACACCCAGTTGTCATCCACTGCCAGACATCTGAAACTGCAGCCTCCAATTTCATCCGGCCTGTGGGTTACAAGAATCAGTGCAATATCTGAAGAACATATATCTGCAATCAGGTTTTTGAGAAGCTCTGCTGATCTGATGTCAAGACCGTCAAAGGGTTCATCAAGGATTATAAGCTCCGGCTCGTTTTCAAGGGCTTTTAAAATCTGAAATTTCCTTAATTCTCCGCTTGAAAGATTATCTATGGTTTTCCCTCTGAACGGATCAGAATCAAAAACTTTTGAAAAAGGCTTATCTTTATCAAGAGCAGAAAAAACTTCCGGTTTGATTTCTCTTCCTGAATAATACTCCGCCTCTTCAATATCTGCCTGCTTTCGTATTATTTTTCTCAGGTTTTCAAATGAAATGTATGAAATATTTTTGCTCAGTGGAAGTTTGTGATAACGGGAAATATTCCCCCGGCAGATGGAAACCTCGCCTGTGAGAGCCTTCATCAGAGAGGTTTTACCGCTCCCGTTTTTTCCGGTTACAAGTATGTTTTCACCCCGTGAAATTGAAAAGGAAGTTCCGGGCAGAACTGAAAATCCAGGATAACGGATGGTAATGTTTTTTATATCAAGAAGCAGGCCATTGGTCATAACTGTCAAAAATAAAGCGGATAAATCTCCACCCTCCTGTTCAGGCTTTTATAATATTCGCTTGTATTGGGAAGAATAGGCATTGCCTCGCCAAAACCTCTGGATTCTATCCTCAGAGGAGAAATATTGTTTTTCTGGAGATAAGCCTTGACTGCTTCAGCCCTTTTTCTGCTGAGGGCAAGATTGTATTTTTCATCACCTGTACTGTCTGTGAAACCTCTCAGACTGAAACGTGCACCCATTAGTTCAGGAGAGTTAAGAACTCCCGATATAATATCCAAAAAAGACGCTGCTTTTGAATTTATTGCACTTGAATCAAAATCAAAATTAACTCTCAGGACAATTGAAGTCCCAAAACCGTTACTGCTGTTTTTAAGATTAAGCAGTGCACTTTTCAGGTTGCGGGCGAAGTTAAGTTCATCAAAATTATCGGAACTGAAAAGAACCTTTTTTTTGTATCCTGATTTTTTATCGTCGATATTCTCATCTTTTAAGGATTTATCATCTCCGGTGCTCTCTTTTACCTTTTTTACAATTCTTTTCCGAAATTCGATTTTATCAATCATTGAAATATCAAGATATTCTGGAATCCAGGTGTTGTTGTATTCATCATACCTCAGCACCGAAATTTTTCTGGTCAAAGTGGGATTGCCTG
>JBFWJK010000157.1:0-8238 GCA_050253255.1 Desulfobacteraceae bacterium
CCGTCGACTTTTCGAACGGAACAATTTATCTTCCAAACGGCAATTTTGCAGAAAACGGCAGAATCGATATTAAAGACATGCAGAAAATAAAAACTCAAAATGAACTGAACCCGCAGGAAATTGAAAAAATCATAAAAAAACACACAGGAAAAGATATTGATTTTGAACTTGCAGAAATCACTGCGGTTAAACAATAGAAACGGCGGTTAAAATGCTTGACGCTAAAGAATTTTTCCACCAGGGAACCCTTACAATCTGCGGAACACTTGATGAAGACCGAATGCTTGATGACTGTTTCAGGTTTCTTAAAAAATTCATTCCTTTAAACGGTCTCATGACAGGAGTTTATCATACTGATTCAGGGACAGTTGAGGTAATATCATACACTTCAGAAATAAACCTTACATTCAAGGCACAGGAACTCAAACTTTCCAAATCAGACATTGAATATGTGGAATCAACAATAGGTTCTGTCCTTTTACTTGAAAGGCTTGAAGACAACCCTGTGGGGATAAGAATGAAGACAGCCTTTAATCTCCCTGAGCTTTCTTCTGTTGTCCTGAGGCTTAAAGTTGAAGATCAGAGAATCGGAGCAATAATAGCCTTTGCCAGGGGAAACCGCAAATTTACCTGGGAGCACGGGAAAATCCTTTCAATTCTCCATGACCCGTTTGCAATAGCAATTTCAAATATTTTAAGATTTAAAGAACTTTCAAGGCTCAAAGACCTCTTAAAGGATGAAAATATCTATCTTCACGAAGAACTCAGAAAAATTCAGGGTAATATTGTCATAGGAGAAGATTCGGGCCTGAGGGAGGTAATGGATATGGTCGCTCAGGTTGCTCCCCTTGAAAGCAAGGTTTTAATACTTGGAGAAACAGGAGTCGGCAAGGAACTGATCGCCTCTTCCATACATGACAGTTCAAAAAGAAGAAACAGGCCGTTTATCAGAGTAAACTGCGGAGCAATACCGGAATCACTTATTGACAGTGAACTTTTCGGCCATGAAAAAGGATCGTTTACAGGTGCCTTGTCAGCCAAAAAAGGTAAATTTGAAAGGGCTGACAATGGAACAATTTTTCTTGATGAAATCGGTGAACTTCCTCTTCATGTGCAGACAAGGCTTTTAAGGGTTCTTCAGACAGGTGAATATGAAAGAGTGGGAGGCAGTGAAACTCTAAAGGCAGATGTAAGAATAATTGCTGCAACAAACAGGAATCTTGAAGAACTTGTAAAAAAAGGACTTTTCAGAGAAGATCTCTGGTACAGACTCAATGTATTTCCGATATTCATCCCGCCCCTCAGACAGAGAATAAACGATATTCCAATACTTACGGACTATTTTATAAAAAGAAAGCTCAGGGAACTAAACCTCAGACTTAATCCTTCAGTTTCTGAAAAGGGTATTGCAAGGCTTATGTCCTATTCATGGCCGGGGGATGTAAGAGAGCTTGAAAATGCTGTTGAAAGAGAGCTTATAAGAGCAAAGGCAAAAAACTGCGAAACCCTGAATTTCAGCGAATATGAAAACAATAGAAACCCGATTGAAATACCTGTTCCATTAAAACAAAGCAGCAGTTATCAGTCCCTGCTCTCAATTGACGAAGTTTTAAAAAACCATATTGAAAAAGTTCTTGAATCGACAAAAGGAAAAATTCAGGGAGAAAACGGAGCTGCAAAAATCCTGGAAGTACATCCAAGCACTCTTCGCCACAAAATGACAAAACTTAACATAGCTTTCGGGAAAAAAGTTAAAAATCAATGATATCATTTTATTATGTAAAACCTTTCCGCTTGTCTTAAGTCTCAAATTAATATATTTTTATAAAAAACTGAATAAAGTCTTTCATATTCAGTTTAAAGCTCAGTGCAGGCCTTACCCAGAAAAAATCATTAACAAAATGTTTATTCCGTCTTTTTCATAATTGATCACGGCTCGGTCTGATATTCAGTAAAAGAATATTTCTTCATCAAAATTCCGGGAGTAAAACATGCTCAACAGATTATCCTTTAAAAAAAAGCTGATTATAATTACTGCCCTGCTTATTTTGATACCTATAATTACAGTTTCGGGCTTCAATATCCACCAGTTCATGCAGATGAATAAAACCGCAGCCAGAAATGCATCTGAAGGACTGAGAAAAGAAGCGGAAAAATCTCTGGAGCTTAGCATAAAATCGGCAAGAAATGACATAGAACTTATAGCTCAGGTAATCACCCGGAATGCACAGGCAATTGCCTCTTCAAAAAATCTGATCCAGTTCATATCAACATCAGACGGAAATATTGAAGAAATGAGCAGCTCCATAAAAAACAGAATAAACTCCATCACTGATTTTCTCACCATTCTATGCAATAACCAGATAAAGCTTATAGAAGAAACACAAGGAAACATTCCCAAGATAAAACTCACTGAAACTGCAAAAAAATTTGCTGCTGAAGAAATTGAAAAAATAAGAATCGGTAAAAAAGGCTACTCCTATGTCCTTGACTCTCAGGGGGTTACAGTTGTTCACCCTGTTGAAAAGCTCAGAAACGTCAACGTGATAAAAGACCTCAAGGTCAAAGAACTTGAACCAGTAATCTCAACAAAGGAAGCATCTCATACAAAAATTATTACATACACGTATAACAATGAAAAAAAATTTGTTTCATTCAGATATGTGCCGGAATGGGACTGGATAATAAGCACAAGCGGACTTTGGCCAGAACTTGCATCGGAAGCATTATCCTCATTAACATCAGAACTTGCAGATATAACAGAAAACTCTACAGCTGAAATAAAGGGAGCCCATAAAAAACTCATTGAAAAAATAAGTTTTATAAGGCCTGACGGCGATCTGTTTTTTTCTTTTTCGGACAAAGACATAATTCTGGAAAACAGAAACGTAAAAAACCAGAAATGGTTCAAGGAAATGCTGAAATCAGAATCTGTATATAATTCCGGTGCAATAATCCCGGAAGGTTCTGAAAATACCGTGATGATAGTTTCAGCCCCTGTTTTTTCAAATAATCAGCTCAAAGGGTATGCCGTTATAACCATGAACTGGGATATAATCTGGGAAAAACTGTCCGGATACAAATACGGTTCAGGGTATGTCTCTGTCACAGATGAAAATGCCGTGATACTGTCGCACCCGAAATACAGCCTCAAACACGGTATAAATCTTACCAATCCCAAATTCGGGGAACTTTCAAAAATAGCAGTCGAGGATCTTGTCACAGGCAGGGAAGGAATAAGGCAGTATGTTTTTGAAGGAATAGAAAAAATCTTTGCATTCAGTCCTTTGAAAATAGGAGAAAAAACATATTCCATTGCTGCAAATATACCTGTCGAAGAATTTCTCGCTTCTGTAAACGCCCTTAAAAAAGAGTCTGAAGAAAAACTTTACAGTCTTTATAAAATGATTGCTTTAAGCACATTTATATTTTCATTTGCCGGAATACTCACAGGTTTTTTCTTCAGCTCAGGGATTTCACGCCAGCTTGGAATGATAGCTGAAAACCTTAAAGCAGGATCAGACGAACTATACAATGCCTCTGAACAAATTTCAGATTCAAGCCAGCAGCTTGCTGAAGAAGCATCAAGACAGGCGGCAGGAATTGAAGAAACCTCATCTGCAATTGAAGAACTGACTCAAATGATAAGCAGCAACTCTCAAAACGCTGCTGAATCTGAAAATATAATGAAAGAAACAATATCTTCAATGATTCTTTCTTCAAAGGGAATGAAAGAGCTGTCACAGTCAATGGGATCAATTTCAAAATCAAGCGAGGAAACATTTAAAATTATTAGGACAATAGATGAAATTGCTTTCCAGACAAATCTTCTTGCTCTTAATGCTGCAGTAGAGGCTGCAAGGGCAGGAGAAGCCGGAGCAGGTTTTGCTGTTGTTGCAGATGAAGTAAGAAGTCTTGCATCCAAGGCTTCAAACGCCGCAAAAGACACCTCATTAATAATTCAGGGAACAGTAAAAAAAATTGAGGACACCACAAAAACCACCGAAAAAACATATTCTGATTTTCTAAAACTTCAAAGCAATGCAGAAAAAATAAAAGCACTTATATCTGAAATTGCCTCTGCGTCAATGGAACAGTCCCATGGGGTAAAACAGATAAGTACAGCAACCAGCGAGCTTGATCAGATAACTCAAAAAAATGCATCAAACGCCGAAGAATCGGCATCAGCATCAGAAGAACTGAGCACACAGGCACACCAGGTGGCAAATATTGTAAAGGAACTTGTCTCAATCATTGAAGGCAGAAGAAACGCCCAGGAAAACACGAATAAAAAAATTTCTGCAGGAAAAAAACTTTACCATAAAAAACCAAGACTTTTAAAACAGCCCCTAAAAAAACTGAACTGGTAAGCCTGATAAGCTTCTGTCGGGGAAACAAAGATCAGAGTGCTTCTTTTTTCATGACTATACCCAGTTTTTTCATTTTACTTCTCAGGGTTGAAGGATTTATTCCAAGAATATCTGCAGCTCCGTTTTTACCTTCCACTCTGCACCCTGAAATTTTAAGAGCTTTTTTTATATATTCTCTTGTCATCTCTTCAAGAGGGACAATTTTTTCACATACCTCTGCAGCCTTGTCTTCCTCAGGGAAGCTGTCAGCTCTTAGAATATTGTCAAATGAAACAAGGTCATTGTTTTTCTTTAAAATCAGAGACCTTTCAATTATGTTTTCAAGTTCTCTTACGTTTCCGGGCCAGTTGTAATTTTCAAGCTGATTGAGTGACAGATCCGTAAATCCGGGTATTTTTTCCAGATTCATTTCAAATGATTTTTTTCTGATAAAATATTGAGCAAGCTCTTTTATATCTTCTTTTCTTTCTCTCAGGGGAGGAATATAAATCGGGAAAACACTGAGCCTGAACCAGAGGTCTTTTCGAAATCTTTTTTCTTTTACCATTTTTAAAAGATCACGGTTTGTTGCGGCAATGACTCTCACATTGACCATTACAGGAGAATTACCTCCCACCCTGTGAAATTCCATTGTCTGCAGCACCCTTAAAAGCTTTGCCTGAGCTCCGGGAGAAAGCTCTCCTATTTCATCGAGAAAAACAGTTCCCTTATCAGCCTGCTCAAAAAAGCCTCTCTTTCTTGCAAAAGCTCCGGTAAAAGCTCCTTTTTCATGCCCGAAAAGCTCACTGTCCATAAGAGTTTCAGGAATTGCGCCGCAATTTACTTTGACCATTTTCTCTTTTCGTCTTCCAGACATTTTATGGATTGCATCGGCAAAGAGTTCCTTTCCTGTTCCTGTTTCCCCTGAAATCAGGACCGGGCTGTCAAGGCCTGCAACCTGCCTTGCAAGACTGAAAACATTTTTAAGTCCGTTTTCAGTGCCGATTATTTCTTTTGCGGACACGCTTGCAAGGGAATATTCCAGAAGTTCCTTTTCCCTTGAAAGGTCTTCGTTTTTTTTCAGCACTTCCCTGTGGTGCAACAGATTCAGGACAGCTCCCACAAGCTGTCTTTTTACAAGCTTCATTATACTGAGGTGCTTTTCATTGAAAACATCCAGGCCTCTTGCAACCATTCCGAAACCTCCGATAAGCGGAAGCACAATATCAAAGGCAACAAGCATGACTGAAAAATCCTCGTCATAACCGAAAATTCTCGAACTGACTTTTTTCTGAAAATGAGACCTGATCTGTTTTAAAACAGCGCTTTCACTGCTGTTTAAAACTGCAACTTCATTGAGCCTTATATTTTCAGGTACAAAAATATCAATATTTTCAAACCTTATTTTTTCATCGATCAGAACACCTTTTTTTTCAGTCGCCTCTGCAAGATAGGATAGTTCATTTTTTCTTATGTCATATGTAAACACATGCACAAGATCAGAAGGAACATATTCCTTTAAAAGAAGAAGGGTTTTGTGAAGCGATTTTTCAAGATCAAGGCTTGAATACAGTGACATTGTTATATCCTGGATAAGCCTTTCCTTACTGTCCCCCATACAAACCTCTGAATTTAACAGTTCATCTGAATATAAAAAACAAACTACTTTATTTAGCAGTTTTTTTCCACAGAAAACAAAATTACCAGTAAAAACAGCTTAAACATAATGGTATATTTTTTGCTATAAATCTCTGGATAAAGTGAAATAAAAAAATTTTTCAACCTAAAACATACTCAGGAGTTATAATGAGCCCTAAAATCAAAAAAGTTCTTATTCTCGGTGCAGGTACAATGGGACAGCAGATCGGACTTCAGTGTGCTGTATCCGGTTTTGACGTGACTATTTATGATATAAATGATGATTTCATCAAAAAAGCCGAAGAAAGACTTCCCCGTCTGGCAAAAAAAGTTGCAGATTCAGGAAGATTTACACATGAGGCCGCTGAAAAGGGAGTAAAAAAAGTAAAATTCACTACAGACCCTGTTGAAGCAGGAAAAGATGCAGACATAATAAATGAGTCCGTTCCTGAAGACCCGAAACTCAAAGGCAGAGTTTTTGCGCAGTTCAATGAAATCTGCCCTGAGCATACAGTCTTTACCACAAACACATCAACTCTTGTACCGTCGATGTTTGCAGATGCTTCGGGAAGACCTGAAAAACTCTGTGCTCTTCATTTCCATGATCTTCAGCTCACAAACGTGGTAGATATAATGCCCCACCCGAAAACATCGGAAGAAACACTTGAAATTGTGAGACAGTTTACAAAAGACATTGACCATTATGCAATAGAGCTTAAAAAAGAATATCATGGGTATGTTTTCAACAATATGCTTTCAACTCTTTTTGCAACAGCCCTGACTCTTGCAAGCAGAGAGGTTGCATCATACGAAGATATCGACAAAGCATGGATGGGAGTTTTAAAGGCTCCCATAGGCCCTTTTGGAATGATGGACTCTGTAGGTCTTGAAACAGTCTGGAAAATAACTGATTTCTGGGCAAACACCTTAAACGACAAGCAGTCAAAGAAAAATGCGGAATTTCTCAAAAAATTTGTTGATGAAGGAAACCTTGGAATCAAGACCAAAAAAGGTTTTTATGAATATCCTGAGGCAGATTATTTCAAACCTGAATTTCTCAAGGGAATAAAATAATTTATTGAATTGCCGGTTTTCATAAGACCGGCAAGAAACTTCACATGTATCAGATTCCTAAAATATTTTAACTTTTCCGGACAAAAACATACCTTTGCCTGCCCTCCAGATCAAAAAACCATTTTAATTCCCGGCACGTTCTGTTAGAATCAGTCATTAAATCAGACATTTCTATTCCGCTAAGATACAAAAAAACCAGCTTAATTTAAGCCCTGCTATAAATAAGAAAACAATACTGCAGCATGCCCCTTTAAACTGCATAAAGCTTATATTCTGAGGTTAAAGTTATGAAATCACACAATGACACAGATGCAAGATTCAAGCTTTTAATAGACAACATTAAAAATATTCCTGTCCAGGGCTACAACTCGGAAAGAGAGGTTGTCTACTGGAACAGAGCCAGTGAAGAAGCATACGGATACACAGAAAAGGAAGCTTGCGGGAAAAAAATTGAAGATCTCATTATACCTGAAAATATAAAAGATGAAGTCATTTCCGGAATAAGCAACTGGCTTAAAAAAGGGGTTCCCATACCGGCTTCCAAAATAGTTCTTAAGGACAAATCGGGCCGGGATGTTCATGTTTTTTCCAATCATATCATGATTGAAAACTCCCGGGGACATAAAGAGATGTTTTGCATAGACATAACCCTCAATGAACTGGCACAAAAGGAAAACGAGCTTCATCTGAACCAGACTTTCATTGATGCAGTCTTTTCAAGCATACAGGACGGAATAGCAGTTGTTGATACTGATATGAGTGTAAGGTTTATAAACCCTGTAGCATCAAAATGGTACAAAAAATGCGGAATAGCGCCAGGTACAAAATGTTATGATTTTTTTCACAATAAAACAAAGTCATGCGATGACTGCCCTGTAAAAAGATGCATGATCTCCAGGCAAGCAGAATCAAAAACAGCTGTATCCTCAGGTGAAAACGGAAAGGAGTTTCTGGAAATATTCTGCTATCCAATCATAAATGAAAAAAACGGTCAGGTACTTGGGGCGGTAAAATTCATGAGAAACATCACAAAAAAAGTGATGCTTGAAAAACAGCTTGTCCACTCTCAGAAAATGGAATCAACAGGACAGCTTGCAGGGGGAATTGCCCATGACTTCAACAATCTTCTTACAATAATAAACGGATACTGCGAACTTCTGCTTGACGTTGAATCAGA
>JBFWJK010000158.1:0-7936 GCA_050253255.1 Desulfobacteraceae bacterium
TTAAGTGCTTTGTCTGATTTTTCTTTTTCTCTTAAAGATCAATTCCTGAAGCTCTTTGTTTTCCGTGCCTCAGGAACGAAGACGCTTATAGCCCTTTTACCTTTCCTTTGTCAAACACTTTATTTCAAAAAAAATCATTTTTTTTCAGCATGAATTGCAACACTCTAAATTTACATATTATTTGTACAAAAAATTAAAAAGTTCATTTGTTTCTTTTAATGCTGATTTAGAATAATTGCCCATAAAATTTTTTATTGAATTCAAAAAGTCCATTTTCTCTTTTTCTGTCTTATCTGTAAAAACATTCAAACTGTTTTGAACGCAATCACTGAAGACACCGGCCATTTGCCCTGTTTCTTTGTTTCTGCTTATAAGATCTTTATAAAGAGACAGATCAAGTCCAAAAAGCCTTCCTGTAAGTGCAAGATTTATTCTGAAGACCGGGGTTGAAAACTTTAAGATATCATCGGGGCTTATACTCTGAACTTTTAAAAACTCTCCTGTTGCAATTGTAAGAAGATGGGTAAGCCCCTGGACAACAGCCATGTAGTGATCATGTTTTTGCGGGGTACTGAAAGTTACAACAGCTCCGTCTTTTTCAAATATATTTTTGAAAAATTCTGTATATGAATCTCCCCGGCCTTTGCAAAGAATAATATTCTGGTCATTTAAATCCTTTGTGTGCTGTCCAAACATTGGATGACACCCGATAACCTCGCACTTTGTGCTTTCAACCATCTTCTGTACTATATCTGATTTAAGCGAACAAATATCCATGAGAAGCTTTTCTTCACTTAAAACAGGTCCGATTTGCCCTGCAACCTCAAGAGCAGCCTCCATTGGAGTACTCAAAATTATTATATCCGATTCTTTTGCAAGCATTTTATTGGTAAGCTCTGTATCAAGATCTGAAACAAGAACCCTGAAGCCTTTACTTTCAAAATATCTTTTAAACCAGACTCCCATTACTCCAAGCCCGCCTATTATTCCTATTTTTTTATTAAAGAAATCTTCATCCTTCATTTTCTAAAGCCTTTTTTCTCAGCAAATGGTCTGCAATAACAATTGAAGCCATGGACTCGGCAACAACATTTATCCTTGGAATTGCACAAATATCATGACGTCCTTTAACTTTTACCTTTGTTTCGTTTCCTTTTATATCTATTGTATCCTGCTCAATTGAAACTGAAGGAATGGGTTTTACAGCTATTTTTATTATAATATCATCACCGTTTGATATTCCTGCTAAAATTCCGCCTGAATTATTTGTATTAAATCCTTTTGAGCTTATCTGATCATTGTTTTCAAGTCCTGTCATTCTGGAAGCTTCAAACCCTGCTCCTATTTCAACACCTTTTACAGCACCTATACTCATCATGGCTTTGGCAAGATCTGCATCAAGCTTGTCAAAAACCGGCTCCCCAAGGCCAAATCCTGGATTTTTAACAATTATTTCAACAATTCCTCCAACTGTATTGCCCTGTGCTCTTATAAAATCAATTTTTTCTTCCGCTTTTTTAAAAGCTTCAAGATCCGGCATAAAAAATGGATTTTTATTTATATCTTCAATATTAAATTTTTCAGCTTTTACTCCTGCAATTTCCTTTGTACAGGAAAAAACGCTGATTCCATGTTTTTCTAAAATTAGTGATGCCACAGCACCTGCTGCAACTCTTGCTGCAGTTTCCCTTGCAGATGCTCTTCCCCCTCCTCTGTAGTCTCTGATCTTGTATTTCTTGAAATAGGTTATGTCTCCGTGACCGGGCCTGAAAAGATCTTTTATATCATTATATGCAGAGGATTTATGATCCTTGTTTTTTATCATCAGCATAATGGGAGTTCCTGTTGTTTTTCCTTCAAAAACCCCAGACATTACATGAACAATATCCTCTTCTTTTCTGGCTGTGCTGGTTTTGTTGTTTTGGCCGGGCTTTCTTCTGTCCATTATTTTCTGAATTTTTTCCATATCAAAAAAAATATTTGGAGGACATCCGTCAATGACAACCCCTAAACACTCTCCGTGGGATTCTCCAAAAGTAGTTATTTTAAAAAGTTTACCAAAGGAATTTCCAGGCATTTTTATTATCCTTAAATAGTTAATTCTTTGATTATCAGATCTGCAAGCTCATCTGCTCCAATACTATCTGTATCAAAAGCAAGGGATGAGACCTTTTTATATAAAGGTTCTCTTTTCTTTAAGACCTCATCAATTTCATCTTCCTTGGAAAGTCCTGTAAGAGACGGTCTTAAATCCTTTGTATTTTCATCTGAAAGTATTCTTTTTTTTATTGTTGAAGATTTTGCCTTAAGCCAGATTCCAATACCCCGGGATTTTATCAGATCAATATTATAAAGACTTTCAACAACACCGCCTCCGGTTGAAACAACAATATTTTCCTTTTGAGAAATCTCATCTAAATATTTTGATTCTAGAGTTCTGAAATGATTCCAACCTTTTTTTGCAACTATTTCAGAAATTGTTGTTTTTTCGTTTTCCTGAAGATAAAAATCACAGTCAACAAACAAAAGATTAAGTTTTTCAGAAAGAATCTTTCCAACCGATGTTTTTCCTGTACATCTGTATCCAATTAAAAAAATTTTCATTTTTTTAAAACACCTTCAAATACATCCCAGAAATTGGGGAATGATTTTTTAACGCAGGTTTCATCCTCTATTTCAAGTCCGTTTTCTGAACCAACACCTGCAACAGCAAAACTCATTGCCATTCTGTGGTCATCATATGTTTTTACCTGGCCAAATTTATGATTCCCGCCTGAGATAACCATCCCGTCTTCTTTTTCAAATGCTTTAATTCCAAGCCTGTTAAGCTCTTTTACAACACAACCTATCCTGTCACATTCCTTTTCCCTTAAATGAGCAACATTTCTTATTCTTGTTTCACCTTTTGCAAAGGATGCCACAACAGCAAGGGTTGGAGCAACGTCTGGCATATCTTTCATATCTGCATCAATGCCATTGAGTTCCTTTCCTTCGACCCAAATTCCGTCTTTTTCCTCTTTTACAATGCACCCCATTTTTTCAAGAAGCCTTGCAAACATAATATCTCCCTGGGATGAAGAGAAACTTACCCCCTTGACCTTGATTTTTGTCTTTTTTACGGCTGCAAGTGCAAAAAAATAACTTGAGTTGGAGCAGTCAGGTTCAACTGCATAAGTTCCGCAGGCATATGTCTGGTTCCCTGGAACATGAAACTTCATATAGTTTTCATGCTCTGCCCTGATTTGAAAATTTTTCATTATATCAAGGGTCATATCAATATATGGTTTGGATACAGGCTCGTACAAAAGAGTTATATCAATCCCATCCCTTGTAAGGGGCGCTGCCATCAATAGACCTGAAAGAAACTGGCTGCTTATTCTGCAGTCAAGGTCTGTTTTTCCACCTTTTTCAAGACCTCCGTTTAATAACACAGGCGGACATCCTGTTTTATTAACCGACTGTGCTTCTATTCCAAGCATTTTTAAAGAATCAAGAAGAGGATTTATAAGCCTTTCCTGCATTCTTTTATTCCCAGTCAGTATCACAGGTTTCTTGCTCAAGGCAAAGACCCCTGTCAAAAGACGCATTGAAGTACCTGAATTTCCGAGATAAATTTCATTTTTTAGCGGCAAAAGATTTCCGTTTTGTCCAAACACTGTCATTTTATCTTCAGATTTTTCAATTTCTATACCCATTGATTTCAATGCTTCCATTGTAAGAAGAGTATCCTCACTCTGAAGAGGCCTTAAAACTTCGCACATTCCCTTTGAAAGAGCTGAAGCAATAAGAGTCCTGTGTGTATAACTTTTTGAACCAGGCACAATTACTTCTGCATTTTCCTTTATTTTACCGGGATTTATAGTTTTCATTTTCACCCTTTCATTAATTTATGAAAAATTTTCTCTTTCATTATCTGAAACGGAAATCTGGTGTTTGTCCATTTTTCAAACTGAAGACCTCCCTGATAAACAAACATTCCAACCCCTGAAACAGTTTTAAAACCGGATATGGAAGCGTCTTTCAGAAACTTTGTGTTCAGGGGGTTGTAAACTATGTCAATTGCAGTTCCTTTTGTCTTAAAAACTGTCTTTTCAACAGGTGATTTATCAATATCAGGATACATTCCAACAGAGGTTGTGTTTATGATTATTTCAGGCTCAAGCTTTTCAATTTCTTCAAAACCAACAAACTCTCCATCAAAATCTCTTGCAAGCTCAATCCCTTTTGATTTTGTCCTGTTTGTTATGTAAATATCTGCGTTTTCACTTGCCAGTCCATAGCAGACCCCCCTTGAAGCACCGCCTGCTCCGATTACAAGGGTTTTACGATCTTTAATTTTGCTGTGCTCTTTAAGAGACAATATAAAACCTTTCCAGTCGGTATTGTCTCCCTCAAGTATTCCGTTTTTATTGGTTACGGTATTTACAGCACCGATTTTCAAAGAGCTGTCACTTATTTCATCAAGATATTTAATTATATTTTCCTTGTGGGGAACTGTAACGCTTACACCTTTAATACCAAGTCCTCTTATTCCTTTTACAGCCGATTCAAGGTCACTTACTTCAAAGGCTGTATAAACTCCATTTAAATTGAGAAATCCAAATGCCAGGTTATGCATGAAAGGACTTAAACTGTGTTTTACAGGATTTCCAATAACTGCGAAAACCTCTGTATGAGAATCCATTTTTTATCTCCGGTTTACATAAATTTTTTATAAGAACCTGAATGTTTTAAAAAAAGACAGACTTCCCTCATTTCAGCTATTACCGACTTAACAGAATTGTCTTTAATGTGACCGTCTATATCCATTACAAAAAAGTAATGCCAGTTTTTATGACGAATCGGCCTTGATTCAAGCTTGACCATGTTAACTCCTGCTGCTGATACCGGCTGAAGGGCCTTGTAAAGCGCCCCTGGCACATGGGAAGTAACAAACATAATTGTTGTTTTGTCATTTCCTGTTCTTTCAGGCTCGTCTTCACCTATTATTAGAAATCTTGTTATGTTTCTGGTGGAGTCTTCAATTCTTGAGGCAGCCACACTTAAATTATAGAACCTTGAAGCTTCCGAATTTGCGATTGCAGCTGAATTTTTTTCTGTAACAGCCTGCCTTGCAGCTGCTGCAGTGCTTGAGACTTCCTTTAATTCAGCATCTGGAATATTTTCCTTTATCCATCTTCTGCACTGGGCAAAAGCCTGGGGGTGGGAATATACTACCTCAATCTCTGAAAGACTTGTGCATGTTGACAAAAGATCATGGGAAATTGTGATTGCTGTTTCTCCGCAAATTTTAAGTTGAGAATCGAATAAAAGGTCAAGGGTATGGTTTACAGCACCCTCTATTGAATTCTCAACAGGTACCACTCCGTATCTGAAATGTCCTTTTTCAACTCCGTCAAAAATATCAGGAATCGATTTTTTTGGAACAAACTGCCCTGAATAATCAAAATGCTTTAAAGCAGCTACATGGGTGTTTGTTGCTTCAGGTCCTAAATATGCTACCATGTTCGGATTCTGGATATCCCTTGAAGCAGACATTATTACCTGAAAAATATGGTAAATCACATCTTCGGAAAGAGGGCCTGAATTATTTTTCTTAAGCCTTTCAAGAATGTCCTTTTCCCTTGAACTGTCCAGAACCCTTGCTCCGGTATTTCTTTTTATGGCTCCGATTTTCCTGCCAAATTCAAGCCTTTTGTTTAAAAGCTCCAAAATCGTGTCATCAATTTTATCAATTTCTTTTCGATACTTTCCAATTTCCGGATTTTCTGTAATATTTTCCATTTTAATTATTTTTCAGTTATGGTTTCTTCAATTTTATGACCAAAATGTCTTCCACCTTCTTCAATTGCAACTAAAACCTCATCGCCTTTTTTAAGAGCCACTATAGACTTCGGACTCCCATCCGGGGATGTAAGGCGTATTGTTTCAGCATTTTGTAAAATTATATTAAGACTTCTTTCCTCGATTTTTGCTTCAACAAGCATAAGAGGTCTTTTTTCCTGCTTGATTCTTCCAACTACTGCTTCTTCAGTTGTTCCGTCAAACCTTGTAATAATTACGCTGTCACCAGATTTGAGCTCGGAAAGATAGCTTGTTTTGCCTCCAGGCACCCTTGTATATGCATGAACAGGGCCGGCATTAATTCTGAACGGCCTTGGATTTACATAAGGATTTTCCACAGTTTCAGCATGAACAAGAAAAAGTGCTGAACTTGTATTACCAACAAGCATTCCTTCTCCGGGCAAAAGACTTGAACAGGTGTCAACACATACCCTGTCTCCCATTCCAAGTGGGGTAATCTTTTCAATAACGGCCTTTTCAAGACTAATTTTCTCATTTGATTTTGAAAGGGTCTCAAGTATTTTTTTAAGCTCCACTGGCGAGCTTACATCAACCATTACCTGAGAAACTCCTTTTTCAAGAATTTCAAAGGCTGTTTTGGCTTCTTCAAAGCTTTTGACTATCGGAGCAATATCCGCCTTTTTTGCTATAAGATTTTCAAGGGGGATTATGTTCCAGTCACTGCATTCCAAAATAACAAGTTTATCAAGGCTCAGTTTCTGAATTTCCTCTTCCTGGCTACCGTCTGTTATTTTATAGGTAACCGCATCTTTTCCTATTTTGATATCGCCTGTTTCTGAAACGGTTTTTACTATTCCAAGCTCCTTAACTTTTTCATCCATCCCTTTTTCAACCATTATTCCTTCAACTCCGCATTCAAGAGCTGTCAGAACCATTTCTTTATCAAAGGGTATAATCTTTACCCAGATTTTTCGTTTCATGTTAAATCCTAAAAATTTATGAATTAATTATTGCCATAGCTTCTTCAACACTGGAATTTTCATGGATCAGAGCTGCAAAAGCCCTTACCAGTTTTTCCGGAGATCTGTGCTGAAAAACGTTTCTTCCTATAGATACTCCGGAGCCGCCTGCATCAAGGGAACCTTTGACCATTTCAAGAATATCCCTGTCTGAATCCATTTTCTCTCCTCCCGCAATAACCACAGGAACAAAACATCCTTCAACAACCTCCCTGAAACTTTCAGGGCTTCCGGTGTAGGAAACCTTAACAATATCAGCACCCATCTCAGCCCCAACCCTTGCAGCATGCTTTACTACATCAGTTGCATATTCATCCTTAATTTTTTCTCCCCTTGGATACATCATGGCAACAACAGGCATTCCCCAGCTTCTTGCCTCATATGTTATTTTACCGAAGTCTTTGAGCATGTTCTTTTCTTCACCGTTTCCAAGGTTAACATGAACAGAAACCGCATCAGCGCCAAGTCTTATGGCTTCCTCAACAGAACATACAATTGTCTTTGCATTTGGGTAAACAGACATGGATGTTGATGCAGACAGATGAACTATCAATCCGATATCAGGACCTTCCCCCCTTAAGCCGTCCTCAACCGCACCCTTATGCTCAATAACTGCATTGGCGCCGCCTTTTGCAACCTTGTTTACAGCGTCCTTCATGTCTTTAATCCCGTCTATTGGACCGACTGTAATACCATGATCCATAGGAACTATTATTGTTCGTCTTGTGTTTCTGTTGATAATTCTTTCAATTCTGATCTGTTTTCCTATCATTTCCCTTTTTCCCTTAAATAAAGATTATACAAAAAAAAAGACCGTGGAGTTTTGCTCTCCACGGTCTTTTTTTATATTCTTATCTCCGTGGACAGCCTTATTGCCGCCTGTCCACGGTGCTTTTACTTAGTTACACAAAAGCACCTCCAGACAGACGCCTGCTAAAATAAAAATACCAATAATAAGAATATATTTTATAGGTTTTTTCTGCTGTCTGGAGTTTCATTAAAAATTTTCCATAATTTTTTATAATATAATTTCTTTAAAGACTGCCGGTCATTTTGTCAATATTTTTTTTATTTTTTTAATTTTATCTGCAAAATTTAAAAAAAATACGGTA
>JBFWJK010000159.1:0-7872 GCA_050253255.1 Desulfobacteraceae bacterium
TATCTTAATTTCATGTCCCGGACCTGCATTAAAAATAACAACATAGTCATGGCCCGGCTTTTTGAATGAAAACTCACTGAATTCATCCATTTTACCTTTTACACTAACTTTACCGTTTTTATCCTCAACACGCATTTCAACTCCCGATGCAGAAGAGCCGTCTGAAAAACCGCCTTCACAGATTATCTGTCCGTCTCCTGCATCATAGCAGGAGCAGAGAGGAGTATGTGCAAAGGATTGAACTGCAAACAATAAAGTACAGCAAAAAAAGACTGCCACAGGTAAACTTCTTTTCATTTTTTCTCCTTTAATTCTTGTAATTCTTATCATTTTTTACAAATCCCATTATTATTGTAAAAATCAGAGCAACGCCGTAAAACCCGAACATTGCCTGTAAACCGCTTAAATTCATTGCTTTTGAAACAGTAAAAACCGCTGAAGAGACTAAAATCCCTATGGCCATTGGATAAATCATTGAAAAAACCATAATTTTTGCCGAACCGGACATAAGCTTCACTGCAATGGCTGTTGCAACACATGGAGGATACAAAACCATAAAAAGCATAAGTGAAAGTGCATGAAGAGCTGTAAATCCGCTTTCTTCCTTTTCCATTCTTTTTTCAAGCGACGAACCTGAATCATCCTGCTGATAGAGTGCTCCAAGAGTTGCTACACTGCTTTCCTTTGCAGCAAGGGCACTTAAAAGTGCAACATTTACCTTCCAGTTAAAACCTGCATAACGGGTAACTGGTTCAAGAGCCATTCCTGCTTTTCCAAGGAAGCTGTTGTTTATTCTTTCCTTTTTCATTTCCATGGAAATAATTTTTCTTGACCTGACAAGCTTTTTAAGTTCTCTGCCAAGTGTTTTAAGGTCTTTTTCCTTTGAAGGGGTGACTATGGAAAGATAAAGAGGATATTTTTCACTGAACTCTTTTTCTTTTTTGTCAAAATCTGCTCCTGATTTCATTCTTGCTGAACGGTATGTATCGTAGAAATTTGCAAGGTCAGTTACTTTTTCTTTATTGAACTTATCTTTGTATGATGTTTTTGATGCGGCATTTAAAAATCCAGACAAAGCCTTTTCTTCCATACTGCTGTAATATTTCATTCTTTCATCGCTGATTCCCGGATAATAAAGAAGAACGAAAATAACAACTGCAACTGCAGCCACTATTGTTGTTATCTTTTTCAGAAAAAGCCATACCCTTTCAACTGCACGGATAAAAACTGTCTTAAATGACGGAATATGATAGGGAGGAAGCTCCATTACAAAAGGAGCAGTCTCCTTATCCTTTAAAACAGTCATAGTAAGTATTTTTGAAACAGGAAGAACAAAAAGGATGCTTATTGTTGAAATAAAAAACATGGCAAGCCCTTTATGAGCCGCAAAATAAATATTAATCAGAAGAACATACAAAGGGACTTTTGCAAGGCAGTTCAAAAGAGGAATAATTAAAATGGTTGAAAGCCGTGATCGCTCATCCGGGATTCCTCTGCATGACATTACTCCGGGCACTGCGCATCCCCCGACATAAATTCCTCCAAGAACCATAGGAAGGGTTGACTGTCCGTGCAGACCGAATCTGCTCAGAAGTCTGTCCATTATAAAAGCCATTCTCGGCATGTATCCGCTGTCTTCAAGAATTGCTATAAGGGCAAACAGAATAAAAAAAATAGGAATATAATTTAACAGGGCATTCACACTGTCTACAAACCACAGAGAAAAGGCTCTTATCAGAGGTTCATCAATAAATCCCGGGGCCGGCATTATATTTTCAGTGAAAGTTCTTATTTTGGCAAGCAGAGGCCAGGTGTAATTTGTGATATTGTAACCCTGAACAATTGAAAGGTAATAAAGAAGATAAATTACACCCACCAGTAAAACCGGGCCCATAATTTTATGGCAGAAAAAAATGTCCAGAATATCTGTTATATTTTTACCGGAACCCTCTTCTTTTCTTACAGCAGTTCTTACTATATCTTCTGCAATTTCAAACCTTCTTCTTGATATATACATTTCCGGTTTTATATCATTTTCTTTTTCAAACCGTTTTCTTAGTTCATATACTTTTTCTAAAATTTCCTGAGAGTTATCATAATCTGAAACAATTTTTTCTATATTTTCATCTCCTTCCATTAGTTTTACAGCTCCCCATCTCAGGGGAAATATCTTTTCTGAAAAAGATGTTTCTGAAAAAAGATCTTCAATCTCCCTTAAATATGGTTCCATTGTCTGATAATCCAGCTGTGCCGGAACTTTTGCCTTTTCTGAATTGGAAAGATTATAAACAGATTCAATAATCTCATTTTTCCCTTTTCCGGTTTTCATGGAAGAAGGCACAACTTCTATTCCAAGCCTTAATGCAAGGTTTTCATGGTCAATTGTGATTTTGTTTTTTTCCGCAAGATCCATCATGTTAAGAACCAGAACAACTGGACGTCCTGTTTCCATGATTTGAAAAGTAAAATAAAGGCCTCTTTTGAGGGCATTTGCATCGAGCACATTAATAATTACTTTTGGTTCTTCATTTAAAATAAAATCTCTTGCCACCCTTTCTTCAAGGGAAAATGAAGTAAGAGAATATGTCCCCGGAAGGTCGGTGAGGCAGAATTTAAGGTCTTTTGACTTAAAAAAACCTGTCTTTTTCTCCACAGTGACTCCGGGATAATTTGCAACATGCTGAGATGCTCCTGTAAGAGCGTTGAAAAGTGTTGATTTCCCGCAGTTGGGCTGCCCTGCAAGCGCAATATTTACAGAACTCATATGAACTCAACCTCCACAAAACCAGCTTCAGTATGCCTCAGTGAAACAAGAGTTGAATCCATTTTTATTTCCATTGGGTCTTCAAGAGGTGCGTTTCTGACCACCTCAACAACAGTTCCGGGATAAACACCCATTGAAAAAAGTCTGTGCCCCAGCATTGTTGTAGCACGAAGAGCTTTAATTTTACATTTACTCCCCGGTTTTATCTCATCCAAAGTCATTATAAAAACCTCCAAATAAAAAAAGGCGCAACAGAACATAAATTATTATTTATGCATTTCTGTTACGCCTTCACTTCTTTTGCGTGGCCAAAAGCCGTAAGACATCCCTATAAAAAATAGAAAATACTAACTAAAAAAGTAAAAACTAATTACCAGCTCATTTTTTAAATGTCAAACAAAAAATCAGCTGCATTCTCCAAGAACTGAAATAAGTTTTTTTCTCAGGGTTTCAAGTCTTTTTGACTTAAATGCTTTTCGGCTTTCTTCAAGTTCGTTTATTGTTTCCTGAACAGCTTCTTTAAGAATTTTTTCATTAGTCCTGACAGGACAAAGCTGAGAAAAATTTTTTATGTTTCTTTTATCAATTTCACGCCCTGCAAGAGAGGCCACCAGGCATCTCTGCATATCAAGACTTTCCTGCAGATTTTCAACATTTCTGTTGATTACATATAAAAGTTCCCTGCTGTCAAGAACCATTATACCCTCCTAATCATATTATAAACATCTAACAATATAAGCCCAAAAAAAGCCCGAATATAAAATTATTCAGGCTTTTTTAAAGCTTATCTATTTTTCAATTTTAGTAAGAATCTCCACCCTGTCCTTAATTACCTGGCACGGTATTTCAGAGCTTCCCCTTTCAAGACATTTTCCGGGATTATTCCCTGATTTCCGGAATTCCTCGAAATGGCTCAGCCACTCCATACCAGCCCTTGGGCAGACCTGGATAAACTCCATAAAGTCTATAACCCTCTGCAAAGTTGAGGGGCTGAGTGTATGCTCCATTTTACAGGCTTCATCATCTGCTGTTTTATAATCTATCTTCAGAATTTTAGTCAGAAACTTTAAAAGAACATCATGGCGCCTTCTCATTTCACGCCCGACTTTTTCACCTTCCTTTGTAAGCTCAACAAACTCGTATTTTTCATAATTGACATATTCCCTGTCCCTTAAATTCTTGAGCATGCTTGTTACAGTAGGCATTTTTACATCAAGTTTCTTTGCAATGTCCTTAACTCTTACAAAACTTTTTTCCTGATTCAGTTCATAAATTGCCTCAAGATAATCTTCCATTGATGAAGTCAGAGGCTTTTTAACTTTTTTTATCTTTTTTTCACTCATAATCTTTTTTTCTTTAATTTTATTAGATATACCTAACTAACCTTTATAAATATCTTTGTCAACATCTAAACCTGAATTAATTGGCCAAAATCAGCTCTCATCCATAAGCCCGGAAGCCCGGCTTATTTTCATATACATGCTTTCACCCGTATCCTTGTATTTATCCATAATTGAAAGTATTTCATCTTCAACCGCAAAAAATGCATCAACAACTCTCGGGTCAAAATGACTGCCACGGCCCTGACGAATAATCTCAAAGGATCTTTCAATCGAAAACGGTTCTTTATAAGGCCTTTTTGTAGTCAGAGCATCAAAAACATCTGCTATTGCTACAATTCTGCTTACAAGAGGAATCTTTTTTCCCTTTAGTCCAAGCGGATATCCTGATCCGTCCCATTTTTCATGGTGTGTTCTTGCAATCACTTCTCCAAGCTTTATAAATCCGGCACTTGATCCCTCAAGAATTTTTGCACCGATTGTTGTATGGGTCTTCATTATTTCCCACTCTTCGGGATCGAGCCGTCCGGGCTTAAGTAAAATTCTGTCAGGAATTCCTATTTTGCCTATATCGTGCATGGGAGCAGCATACAAAAGCCACTCAAGACTGTTTTCATTTATTCCCATCTGCTTTGCCACTGCAACACTGTAATTGCTCATTCTCTGAATATGGGAGCCTGTATCTTCATCTTTGTATTCAGATGCATTTGTAAGCCTTAATATTGTTTCAAGGGAAACCTCCTTGATTTTAGCAAGAGCCTTGTTAAGCTCGGCTGTTCTTTCCTCAACCTGTTGTTTGAGATTTTTACTGATGAAGTAAAGCTCAAGATGAGTTTTAATCCTGGCTTTCACAATTACTGTATTGAAAGGCTTTACAATATAATCTGAAGCTCCGGCTTCAAATCCTTTTGCCTCATCTTCCTCGTCATATCTCGCTGTTATGAAAATAACAGGAATATCCCTGAATTCAGCTCTGTTTTTAAGTTCTCTGCAGACCTCATACCCGCTCAGATCAGGCATAGTGACATCAAGAAGAATAATATCAGGATAAATTCCTGACTCAAGGGCATCAAGGGCATCTTTTCCTCCTGAAGCAGCGGCAAATTCGTAGTCATCCTTTAAAATTCTGTACAGGATATCAATATTTGACGGAGTATCATCCACAGCAAGAACAAGGGGTTTTTCCACAAAATTCATATGAGCCTTCTTTTCATTGAAATTAAATGTTTCTGATAAACTGAATCTGTGAGCACCGGTGAGGATCCGGAAAGCTTACAGAAATTCATTTTTTGCTCCACAAAAACTTTTAAATTTTCAATACAGTTTTTTTATTTCATATTCTTTTTTAATTTCTCAATTTCATCAAGTGAATCTGAAAATCTGTAATTTCTTGCAGATTCATATATTTTAACGGCTCTTTCTTTAAATCCTGACGGTAAAATATTAACAAATTTTTCAATTTTTTCCACAGCTTCAGGGCTTCTTTTTTTAAGCATTTTTATGATTTCTTCCATTTCATACAAAATATCTTTATCTGATAATACATGACTTTTACCTGACTGATCCTTCCGTGAAACAAAAGCCTCAATTTCAGACATGGTTTCTTCAAGTTCCTGATAAAACAGTTCAAAACAAACTGAGTCGCCTGGTGTTTGATTATCCTTGAGATATAACTCAAGTTCTGTTGTTCTTTTAAATAAATCCGATGCTCCAAGATTTCCCGATGCACCCTTCAATCCGTGCAGCAGATCAAGAGCCTTTGCAAAATCATGATTATTCAGTAATTTCTGAAAATCATTTTTAAAAGAACCATAACTTGCAAAATATTTTTTCAATACATTACCAAGGTCTGCTTTATTGTCTCCGAAAATCAGACTCAACCTGTTTTTATCCAGCTTTTGAAAACTCAGATTACCTTTTTTATATCTGTTATCTGAAAAAACTCTGGCGATCTTTTCACCTGACATGACAAGGCAGAGGGTTTCAAATAAAATGTCGGGATTTACAGGTTTTGTGACATAATAATTTATCTTATGCTCCATTGCTTTTTTTCTGTCTTTTTCCATTGCATGGGCTGTCATTGCAATAATCGGAATATCTTTTCTGTCATCCGGAGCTTCATTCCTTATTTTTTCAGCAGCACTGTACCCGTCAAGAACAGGCATCTGTATATCCATTAAAACTGCATCGTAATCATTAAAACAGACTTTTTCAAAAGCCACCATTCCGTTAACTGCGGTATCGGTTATTATTCCTGCGGATTTAAGAAGCAGAACTGCAACTTCAGTATTAAGCTCATTGTCTTCAACAACAAGAATTTTTTTATTTTTGAGAATATTCATTGAAGTTTCAGAAAGAAGGGTTTCCTTTTCCTGTGAGAGATCCAGCGGTTTCTTATCAAAAGTTTTTAATATTGTATCAAGAATAAGTGACCTTCCTGAAAATCTTGAAATATAATTATCTGCAAAAAGGTAATCTGAGCCTGGTTCAAGCCCTCCTGACTCATAGTCCTTTAACAAAATTATCTTCAGATTCCTGTCTGATTTTTCTGCCTCTTTTTTTAAAGATTTAATTTTTTCCGGATTTGATATGTCACCTGGATTGATTAAAAAAAGATCAAAATAAAAATCATTTTCAAAGAATCTGTCAGCCATGCCAAAGAATTCTTCTTCATCTGAACAGACAGATGCTTCAAAAAGAAATGATTCCATTATTTCCTTTAATGATCTGCAGGTTTTTCTGTTTGAGTCAAGGATCAGAACCCTTAAAGGGAGAAGGCTTTTATCTGTAAGAGTTTTTAGTTTTTCTTCATACTGGAAATCAAGTTCAAAATAAAATCTGCTTCCCAGTCCTTTGGAACTTGTAACATAAATACCCGAACCTCCCATTATTTTTACAAGCTGTCTGCTTATGGCAAGACCAAGGCCTGTTCCCCCGTATTTTCTTGTGGTAGACATATCAGCCTGGGTAAAGGGATTGAAAAGATTTTTAAGGACATCTTCACCCATTCCTATTCCTGTATCTTTCACTGAAAACTCAAGGCTTACCTTTCCCGGATTTTTTGATTTCACCTTTACAATAACTTCTATTTCACCTTTTTCAGTGAATTTAACAGCATTTGAAGTCAGGTTCAGGAGTATCTGAGAAAGCCTGAAAGGATCTCCATATATATTAAAAGGAAGGTCTGGATCTACAGTAAGTATAAAATCAAGTCCTTTTTCCCTTGCCTTGATTTCCATCAAAGCTGAAATATCTGTTAAAATCTTTTCAGGGCTGAATTTTATTTTTTCAAGTTCAAGTTTGCCTGCCTCAATTTTTGAAAAGTCAAGTATATCTTCAATCAGCTTTAAAAGAGTATTTCCAGAAAGTTCTATCTTATTTAAAAAATCCTTCTGCCTCATATCGGTGGGAGTCTTTTTTAAGAGACTTGTCATTCCAATAATTGCATTCATGGGGGTTCTGATTTCGTGGCTCATGTTTGCAAGGAATTCTCCTTTTGCATCATTTGCCTTTTCAGCCTCCTCCTTGGCTTTTTCAAGCTCTTTAGTCATGATATAGCGCTCGGTTATATCATTTTCTATGGATATAAAATTTATAAGTTCGCCGTTTTCATCAAAAACAGGCTGAATATCTATTTCTATCCAGAATTTTTCATTATTCTTTTTATAGTTTAAAATTTCTGTTTTTATCCCTTTTCTCTCATTTAAAGCCTGTCTTATGCTTTCAACAGTTTTTTCATCGGTTTCTTCACCGTGTAATATTGCCCCG
>JBFWJK010000160.1:0-7764 GCA_050253255.1 Desulfobacteraceae bacterium
TGATGTAAGCCTCATAATTTCTGTGGAAGAAATACCAAGCAGACGAAGCTTTTCATATAAAGTATAGTTTTCCAGTTTTTCATTAAAAATATTAAATTGAGATTGATCTAAAGCCGCCTCAAGAACTGAGGTGTTTCCTTTTTGAGCATCAGCAGAAGAAAATTCTGATTTTGGAATTTTATCCTTTTTCAGAAAAAAATCCTGAGTAAAAGCATCCGAGCCTTTATGGTAAAAAACAAGAAAAAGAAACATAACAAAAATAGAACAAGCAAGCATAATCTTGAAAAACAGACTGTTTTTATATATATTAAAATCCACTTTTTTCCTTAAAATTCCTGGTAATCAAAAAAATATTTTTTACCTTATAAATAACCAGGTGTCAACACGGCAGGGATATTAAAAGATTCTTAACCCCGCATAATATTTTATGGTCCATGGAATCAAAATAAACAGATTTTTGCCTGAAATCTTTTTCAGTCATAAATAAAACAGCCCCGAAGCCTTTAGGGTTTGACTGCTAAATCCTGAATTGCTTAACAAGATTTCTCAGATCCGTTGAAATATTTTCAAGCCCGGCCGAACTTGCTCTGAGATCTACCCCGCTGTTTTCAAATTTTTCAGAAAGGCCTGAAATTTCAGATATGCTCTCTGAAATTGAAGAGGTTTTTAAAATACCAAGAGAAAGTCTTTCATAAACATTTTTTACCCCGGCAGAAATTGATTCAATCCCCCTGCTTATTTCAGATGTGGAGACTGACTGATTTTCTGATAAAGACGAAATCATACCCACGTTGCTGTCTGCTTCAAACATCACTTTTTCCATTTTTTCAAAGGATTTAGCAGTCTGTGAAGTAAGATCCTGAATTGAAAAAATCTGTTTTCCAATATTTTCTGTTTCAGATTTTGTCTTATTGGCAAGTTCCTTGATTTCCCTTGCCACCACAGCAAAACCTTTTCCGAACTCACCTGCTCTTGCAGCCTCTATTGTAGCGTTCAGTGCAAGCATGTTTGTCTGATCCGAAATCATTTTTATTGTATCTGTAATTTCATTTATGCCGTCTGCAAGTTTTTCCAGACTTTTAATCTTGTCAGAAGAGTCATGAACCAGCTCAACAGCATTTTTTGTTATTTTTTTGGTTTTGAGTGAATAATCAAGCGCATCATCAGCCGATTTCAAAATATTCTGTGTATTGGAAGAAATCTCGTCAAACCTTACAACGCCATTTGCCATGGTTTTATTAAGTTCTTCAAGATTTTCAAGAAGAACAAGTGCTGAATCAGACACATTTTTTGATTTTTCAGAAGCAGTGTGTGAACCCGTATTAAGATCTATTGAAACTTTTTTCAGATTTTTTGATTCTTCCACCAGATCATTGACAAGATTTTTAAGATTCTCTATCTGAAATATCTCTTTAAATCTTTCACCCATAAGATTAAGCTCACTTACCATTTCTCCTATTTCATCCTTTTGATTAAGATCAAGTTTTGCAAGCAGGTTTCCGTTTGTTATTTCAGAAGAAAATTTAACAGTCTTTTTTATTGGAATTATTATTATTCTTCTCACAAGAATAAAAACAAGACAGCCAAGAATAACAACAACAGCTGCTGCGATCATTATGTTTATTTTTACAAGCTTGTTTACTTCAGAAAAAAGTATTGAAGGAGAAGAAAAAGACACAATATACCATTTTTTTTGCTCAAAAAATTTGTATGCACAAAAATAATCATAATCTGAGGTTTGCAATGATATGAAACCATGGTCATTCTTTTTTAACATTGAAAGATCAAAAGACTCTTTCCGGGTTTTACTGGAAGACAAAATAATTTTACCATTCAAATCTGTTATACAAGTAAAGTTTATTATCTGATTACTGTCTCCTGAAAAAAATTCATCCCTCAAAGCATCAAGTGTCATTTCACAAACAAGAAGCCCTTCAGTTACGTCGCTGTAATCAAGCTTTGAAGTAAGATAAATCACCTCTTTTTTGTCAAAAGAACTTTCAACAGGGTTTGAAATTTCAAAATCTGACACTAATCCTTTTTTAAAAAACTCATGTTCTCTGAAATCAGGAAGATCTTCTTTTTCTTTTTTTGAGGAAGCTATCAAAGTTCCATCTGATGACAAGACTGCAAGCCTTGAAAATTTGGGATTTTCCTTACTAAGCTTTTCAAGTTCCTTTATTGCAAGAACCCTTGCTGCAACACCTGATTTTGCAGCACTCTGGAGAACCCAGTTTGAAGACCAGGTGTTGATGAGTGCTTTATTGTTTTTAAACCATGATGAAATTTCCTTTTCCTTTCCAATACTGTTGTCAATTATTCTGTCCGATGCAATCAGTTTTACTGCATTTTTTGAATAATGATTGGAAACAAAGATAAGGCTCCCCATCCCAAAAATAATAACAATCAGAACAGGCAGAAAAATTCTTTCCTGAAGCTTGAATCTCATAGAAAAACTCCTTAGTAAAAACTTAATTGAGGCAAAATTAATTAACCAAGGAGTATGAATTACATTGTTATTGTTAAAATATGATTAATGGCTCTTTAAATAGTGATTGAGCAAAATCCAGAGCTTTGTTTCAGTTCACGTGAAAAATTCAACCGCTCAAAACAAGCCTGTAATAATCACCCTTTTTCCTGATAAGCTCACTGTGATTCCCGGATTCGGTTATTTTTGAATTTTTTATAACAATAATATTATTAGCATGCTTTATTGTACTGAGCCTGTGTGCAATCATTATTGAGGTTCTTTTTTCCATAAGTTTTTTCATTGCATCATGAACCATTTTTTCAGAACCTGAATCTATATATGAAGTCGCCTCGTCAAAAATAATAAGCTCAGGTGAGGCGGCAAATGCTCTTGCTATGCACAAAAGCTGCTTTTCACCGCTTGAAAGAGGTCTTCCCCCTTCCCTTATTTTCATTAAAGCGCCATTATTATTTTTAAAGGCAAACATACAGTTTGCATTTAAAAGGCAGTTATCTAAGAAATCTTTATTTATGTTTTTATTTTCAGGCAAAAGATTATCTGCAAGAGTTCCTGAAAAAACAACAGGGTCTTGCATTACAAGTGCAAGTTTTTTTCTTATTTCATATTTTTTATAAATTTTTATATTTTTGCCGTTTATTAAAATTTCACCAAAATCAGGCTCATAAAAACCTGTAATAAGGTTTATTATTGAACTTTTTCCAGCTCCGGTATGTCCAGCTATTCCAAGTGACTCACCTTTTTTTATTTTAAAGGAAATATCATCTAAAACCTTTTCGCCTTTTTTATAGGAAAAACTCACATTTTTAAATTCAATTTCTTTTATTTCCTCATTAAAATCTTTTGCATCTTTTGCGTCTTTTTCTTTTACTTCCTTTAAAATTCCTGCAATTTTTTCTGCAGATGCAAGTGCATTCTGAATAAGATTGAATTTTTCGGACAAATCCCTTACAGGCCTGAAAAACATTTTCATATAAGAAATAAATGCAACAAGAACACCTATAGTAATCTGTTCTTCATTTATCCTGGAAGCTCCGTAAACCAAAATTATTGTAAGGGAAAAAATATTGAAAAGTTCAATTAATGGCATAAAAATTCCAAAAATTTTTATCTGGGTCATTCCTGCTCTGAAATTGTCATAATTTAATTTTTGAAACTTTTTGTAAAAATATTCAAAGCAGTTATTTGTATGAATTATTTTAATACCTGAAATATTTTCAGAAAAACTGTGGTTTATTCCAGCAATTTTTTCCCTCATCACAGCAAAGGCTTTTCTTGAGATTTTTGAAAAAAACAAAACAAGACCTATCACAAAGGGAATTACGCTTACAACAAGAGCTGCAAACTTAAAATCATAAAAAAACATGATAACAACAATTGAAATCATTAAAACAAGGTCTTTGAAAATAAAAACAAGGATTGATGAAAACATTTCATTCATATTGTCAATATCACCTGCTGCTCTGCTGACAAGACGTCCTGCACTGTTTTTGTCATAAAAGGAAACAGGCAGATGGGTCATGTGGAAAAAAAGACCTTTTCTTAAATTGTAAATTATTTTCTGGCTTGTAAATTCCATGAAAAGTGACTGAAAAAAATCAAAAATAAAAATAAGTAAAATCACTCCAAGAAAAACAAGTGAAAGATTAAAAAATGAATTTATTTTTATCCCGAATAAAAGTGTTGTTCCTTTGACTTCTGATAAAATAAAACCGTCTATTGCTTTTTTTGTAAGATATGGAATTAAAAGGTCCAAGGCTGTAATTAAAAATATAAACAAAACACAAAGCATAAGATAGTGAAGGTATGGTTTTATGAAAGGAAACAACACCTTTAAAATCTTTAAATCAGACAGATTTTTTATTTTTTTTAAATTTTTAATATTATTCATTTTTCAGCAAAGCCCCTGAATCTGGCATGATTTTTTGTAAAATCTGCTTTCTTTTATAAGTTCTTCATGGGAACCGGAATTTTTTATTTCAGAATTTTCCATAACAAGAATTTTATCTGCATTTAAAATTGCAGAAATTCTGTTTGAAATAATAATTAATATTTTTGTCTCACATAAAATTTTTAAATTTTCCAGTAAAGATCTGGCCGTATTTGAATCGACCTGACTTATCGGATCATCCAAAACAATTATATCGCCTGATTTGTAAAATGCTCTTGCAAGGGCAGTTCTCTGTTTTTGTCCCCCTGAAAGAGTAACTCCCCGCTCTCCAACAATTGTATCAAGTCCGTCCGGCATGTTTTCAATATCTGATTCAAGACATGACATTTTAAGTGCGTTTTCTAATTTTTCCTTATCGTATTTCTGGCCAAGAACAATATTATCCTTTAAAGTTCCAGAAAAAATAAAGGATTCCTGGGGCATATATGAAATTTTTTCTCTTAGATTTTCAATTTTTATTGTTTTTAAATCTTTGTTGTTTATTTCAATTTTACCGCTCAAAGGCTCATAAAGACCTGAAACAATTGCCGCAAGGGTTGACTTTCCGCTTCCGGGAGGTCCTGTTATTCCAAGAACTTCACCTTTTTTAAGTTTGAAGCTGATATTTTTTAATACAAATTTATTTTTTTCATAGGAAAACATAAGATTTTCACATCTGATATTTTCCACTTTTTCTATAACCTCTTTTCTGTTTTCTTTTTCATAAACAGATTTGCCTGAATTTAATATTTCCTCTATTCTTTTAAGTGATGAAAGTCCCCTCTGCATAAGATTTGTCATCCATCCAAGTGCCATTACAGGCCAGGCAAGAAGGCTTAAATACTGAATAAAGGCGACCAGATCTCCTGAAGTAATTTTTTCTTCCATGACAAGAAAGCCGCCGTAAAAAAGAATTATCAGAAGCGATAAATTAAGAAATAAAATCATCAGCGGTCTTATGGCAGAAGTAATTACAGCTCTTTTGAGGCTTTTTTCAAAATAATCAAGGGAATATGAGTCAATCTTTTTATTTATAAATTTTTCAAAATTAAAAACCCGGATTATTCTTATACCCAAAAAACTTTCCCTCATGTTTTCCATTAAATCAGAAAATGATTTCTGGGCATCAGAGTGATAATCGTGCATTTTCTTGCCAAGAATCTTTGTTGAAAGAGCAATAAAAGGCATGGGAATAAGAGCTAAAAGAGCAAGTTTGAAATTTAGGTAAAACATTATTCCAATTGTTGCTCCCCCAAGAAGTATGGCATCTGTAAAAGCTGTTATTCCAATTCCAAAAGCCATTCTTACATGGGTGATATCACTTGTTGCCCTTGCCATTATGTCGCCGGTTTTTGTCTGGTCAAAAAAACCGGCTTTAAAATTCATTACATTAAAAAAAATACTGTCCCTTATTCCCTTTTCAATATGCCTTGATGTTCCGATAAGAAAAATTCTCCACCAGTACCTTAAAAAGGTTATTAAAAGACCTGAAACAACAATAATAATTCCAAACTTTAAAACAGAATTAAAATCGTTTTTATTGTATGTTATTACATCTATGGCTTTTTTTGTCAGATATGGTATTAAAAGCTGAAAAAAATCGACTGTCAGAAGAATAACTATTCCTGATGCAATTTTAAAAAAGTGTTCCTTGAAATATGGTAAGACAAGCTTGAAAGACATAAATAAATCCATCTTTATGAATAAAAATTTATAAGTTATACAATCAAATATTTATTGTAAATCATATTTAAGGAAATTGAAGGGACAACGGAAATATAATTATGAACGAAGGACATATTGTAGAATATATTGACGATCAGAAAGTTTTGAGTGCTGTAGTTCTTGAAACAAAAAAAAACAGACTCAGAATTTTAAATGAAAACAACAGGGAAGTTAATATATCTGAAAAAAGAATATCACTTGGCTCTGAAAAAAAAATTTCATTAAAGCAGTCAAGGGAAGCCATATCAAAAATTTTAAAGGACTTTTCAACTCTTTCTGAAGAAAATGCAAAGGAAGTTGATATTGAATCCCTGTGGGAAATTCTAAATTCAGAATCAGACTGGGTAGATATTGATACAGCAGCTGAACTATGGTTTGGAGAGACTCCCGAACCTTTCCAGAAATCAGCATTGATGAGGGCCATGTTTTATGACAGGCTTTATTTCAAATTCAACCACTCACAATATCTTCCATTTACTGAAGACCAGGTTGAACAGCTGAAAGCCCAGAAGCAGGAAGAAGAAAGAAAAAAAAATATAATTAAAAAAGGAAGTTTATGGCTTAAGGAAAACATTGGAAAACAAAATCCTGAAATACCGCCTGATGACCTTGATTTAATAAAAATTCTTTCTTCATTTTATCTTCTTGAAAATGAATCAAACCAGAGTGATCTTGCAAGGGAAATTTTTAAGGAAGCAGGAATAGAACCAGGCCTTAAAGTATTTAAGCTTTTTGTAAGGCTTGGTATATGGGACAGCGATGAAAATACAGATTTATTAAAATATGAGCTTGAAAAGGATTTTTCAAACAATATTTTAGAAGCAGTAAAAAATCTTGAAAAAGAACCTGATGAAATAGATTTTTCAAAAAGAAGAGATTTTACCAATTTAAAAACATTTACAATTGACGGCAAAAATACAAAAGATTTTGATGATGCCTTGAGTTTTGAAGAAAAAGACGGAAAAATTATTGCCGGTGTTCATATTACAGATGTTTCATTTCACATAAAAAAAGATACTCCGCTGGATAGAAATGCAAGACTTCGGGGCAGCTCAATTTACATGCCTGATGAAAAAATACCAATGCTCCATCCAGATATTTCAGAAAAAAGAGCAAGTCTTGTTAAAAATGAAACAAGGCCTGCAATTAGTATTTTAATGGAGCTTGATGAAAATTTTTCTGTAAAAAACTATGAAATCACTCCATCAGTTATAAAAGTAAGCGACCAGATAACCTATGATGAGGCAGATGAACTAATAAACTCAGAAAATTCACAAGAACTTCTAAAGCTTTACAATGCATCAAAAAAATTAAGGGAAAAAAGGTTTTTAGACCATGCAGTTCACATTTCAATCCCGGATACTGATGTTTATGTAGACGAAAACAAAAACATTGAAATAAAAGTTATGGAAAGGGAAACTCCGGCATGGGTTCTTGTTTCTGAATTTATGATAATGGCAAATCATCTTATGGCTGAATTTTTAAAATCAAACTCGATACCTGCAATTTTCAGGGGTCAGGCAAAACCAGAAACAAGGCATTACGAAGGAGATAAAGGAACTCTTTTAATGCAGTTTCTCCAAAGAAAGGAAATGAGCCGGGTTATTATTTCCACAACACC
>JBFWJK010000161.1:0-7621 GCA_050253255.1 Desulfobacteraceae bacterium
AAGAGCAAAGGGATCTTTTTTTTCATTTTTCTTGTTAAGCCTTGATTTCCCTCTTTTTTCCCTCCAGGAATAAAGCTTGTTCAAAAGTGAGGGAATAACTGTAATTGAAACAACAAGCGAAATAAGAATTGAAAATGTAATGGCTATTGCAATATCCTTAAAAAGCTGCCCTGCCTCATCCTTCATAAAAATAATAGGAACAAATACCGCAGCAGTTGTTGCTGTTGAAGCAAGGATTGCACCCCACACTTCCTTTGCGCCTTCATAGGCTGCATCAAAGGGCTTTTTACCGCTCATTCTGTGACGGTCAATATTTTCAAGTGATACAATGGCGTTATCAACAAGCATTCCAACTGCAAAGGCTATACCTGCAAGACTTACAACATTCAGGTTTCTTCCCATTGCCCAGAGAAAAATAAATGTTCCGATTACAGATATGGGAATGGCTGCCGCAGTTGTAAGGGTTGCACTGGCACTTCTCAAAAAGACAAAAAGAATTACTACGGCAAGAAGAGCGCCCACAAGAACGTTTTTCTTTACAATATCAATTGAATTCAGAATATAGGGAGCGTCATCGTATACCCAGTCAAAGAAAAGCCCTTTACCTGAAAGTTCTGTTTCGTTGAGTTCATCAATAACCTTTTTAAGACGCTCTGTAAGCTCGACAACGTTTGCGCCCTGTTCTTTTCTTACTCCTATTGCTATTACATCGGAACCGTTCTGCTGAACTGAAAAATCTATTTTTTCATAGCCGAAAAAAGCCCTGCCCACATTTTTAAGCTTAACCCTGTCAGTTCCATTGTCATAAAGAACGGTTTCAAGAGCATCTTCAGGATTCTGAAATCTGCTTATGGTTCTTATCCTGTAATTTTTCTTCCCTATACCGATTTTACCGGCAGAAACAGTTGAGTTTGCACCCTGGATTCCTGCAATCACCTGTCCGATTGTAAGATGATATTTTGCAAGCTTTTCAGGATCAACTTCAATCTGAAGCTCTTTTTCAGTACCTCCGCCCACAAAAAGAGAACCTACACCCTTCACTCTCTCTATTTTCTGCTTGAGCTCGTCCTCAAAATAGGTTCTGAATGTATTGATATGCTGATTATTTTCAGGAAGGGTTTTCATCATTATCCAGATCACAGGTTCACTCTGTGCCCCAGATGCTTCGATTGAAGGCTTTTCAACGTTTTCCGGATATCCTGAAACTTCATCGAGTTTGTTTGAAACCCTTAGAAGAGCGGTATCTGTATCTGTTCCTATATCAAAGGTAAGATTTATTTCACCATAGTCACTGAAGCTGGAGCTTTCCATTTTATTCAGATTCTGAAGACCTTTGAGCTTGTCTTCCTGAAGCTCGATAATATCCTGTTCAACTTCCGCGGGAGCGGCTCCAGGCCAGAACGTCCTGACCGTAATCTGCGGTTCCTCCACATCCGGCGTCAGCTGGACAGGAAGGCTGTTAAGCCCGATTATTCCGAAAAGAACCACAAACAATACGCCAACCGCAATCGATACAGGTTTTTTAATGGCATATTCTATTATATCCATAAATTATTTTTCTCCGATTATTTCAATGCTCTGCCCTGGAGCAAGCCTTTCGTTTCCCTCAACAACAACACTCATTCCATCATTCAGATCATCAGACAAAACAGCTGCATACTCACCCATATATCCCGAGACATCAACATTAACAGATACAGCCTTGCCACCGACAGCTGCAAACAGAGTCCTTTTATCTCCTGATCCTGTCAGTGCATCCCTTGAAACAAGAAAAACCTCTTTTTTCTCTGATGAACTTACCCTGGCAACGCAGGACATGTTTTCCGCAACAGGGCCGTCATAATCTATTCCTATTTTAAGGTAGAGATTTCTGGTTTTTGGATCTGCATAAGGCATAAACCCAATAACCCTGCCTTTAAGGTTTTTATGCTCAGCTGTCAGATAAACATCGATCAGATCTCCTGCCTTTGAAAATCTGATAAATTTTTCCGACACAGGCACTTTTACGCTCAGGGTATCCTTTTTTCCTATCCTGAATATTGCTGTTCCAGGCTGAACCCAGGCACCTTTTTCAATATTTTTTTCCAGAATCAAACCGTCAAAGGGAGAATAAACAGAACTTTTCTCAATTTTTATTTCTGTCATTTCAATTTTTGCAGCCATTCCCTGTTTTTCGCGTAAATAAGCCTCATATGAAAATTTTATTTCATCGTATGATGCTTCACTTGCAGCATTGTTTCTGAAAAGATCCTCGTATCTTTCAAGATCCTTTTTAATCTTTTCGATTCTGGTTTCAAGAGCCTGAAGTTCAGCCCTTTCAATCTTCAGCTGAGTTTCCAGAAGGACTGTATCTGCCTTTAAAAGGATGTCTCCCTTTTTTACATAATCGCCCTCATTGAAAAATACATCTTCCACTTTACCTGAAAGTTCTGCCGAAATATTTCCTGTGGTTTCAAAATATAAATTCCCTGTTATTGAGACAGAATCTGAAACATAATCTTTTTTTAAATCTGAAATTTTCACAAGAGCCGGTCTCTCCTGCTGCCCGAAACATATAGTGACTGCCGTAAAAAAGAATAAAACAGCCAATCCCGGAATAATTTTTATTTTCCCCATTCAAAACTCCTTATTATAATTCAGTCTTTGCGTTTTTTTTTATTTTACTTCTTTCCACCATTTTCCTCATCAGCTCCACATAGACTTTTTTATCGTCACCATTCAAAAGGCTTAAGATTTCCTTTCCTTTTGTCTTTTTTATTTCTCTCAGTTCTGAGAAAAACCTCTGCCCTTTTTCTGTCAGTGAAAGCCTGACTATTCTTCTGTCAGATTTTGACCTTCTCCTTTCAACATATTCTTTTTCAACAAGCTTATCTGCAATGGAGGTGAGAGAGCTCACGACAAGATTCATATGCTCTGCAATATCCTTCATCCTCTCTTCTCCGTTTTTACCAAGAAAGATAATTACTTTGAGCTCCTGTTCGCTCAATTGCGAATTAAGAACCAGACATGCTGAGTTATCAGCATCTTTCAGCTGATAAAAAAGTGTTTCCCAGTAGTCTATAAGCTCATCAAGGAGTTTGTCCCAGTTTTCCATTCAAGCCCCTTAATATTTTAAATTTAAAAATTTCAGTTAATAAATATTTCAAATTTCGAAATATTTGAAAACTAAACTTAATTTATCAAAAAGTAAAGCCAAAAAAATCAATAGAAAATACCGATAAAAAAGCCTGAAACCATAGATTTTAACAAATTGACACTCAAAATATAAAAACCTAATACTTTGTGCATCTTGGATATATCTGAATTGAGCGTTTCATATTTTTCGGATTAAAAATATAAAATAAATTCAGTCTGATATGAAAAAAATGAAACCCTCCGGGCTTTCCAGTTTTGCCGCATCTACTGCGTTAAATTGTATCACGCATAGCAAAAGTATAGCCTGATACAATTTGCCTTGTATATGCGCCAAACCTGAAAATCGCTCAATCCAGAATACAAAAAACAATAAGGAGAACAAATGAGCACTGATTACAATAATATGTGGAAGGAACTCGGGCTTGATCTTAATGCACACAATGCTCTTCTTGAAGTTCTGAATCAGGGATATAAAGATATTTATCTTTCCCAGAAAAACAGACCGAAATCAATGGAATATTTTGATTTTGTGATGAGCGAGGTTCACGGTCTTAGAATAAAAGAGCTTGTCGATGCAAAAAAGGAAGGGAAAAAAGTAATAGGATCATACTGTGTTTTTGTTCCTGAAGAACTTATTCTTGCAGCAGGGGGAATAAGTGTGGGGCTTTGTGCAGGAGCTGATTTTGCGCTTGAAGAAGTTGAGAACTATATTCCGAGAAACACATGCTCACTTGTAAAATCTGCAATCGGATTCAAACTGGGAAAGGTATGCCCCTATCTTGAATGTGCAGATCTTGTTGTTGGAGAAAACACCTGTGACGGAAAGAAAAAAGCATATGAAACCCTTTCGGAAATGATTGACGATTTTTATGTAATGGATCTTCCACAAATTAAAAACAATGCGGGAAAAGAACTTTTTTCAGAAGAAATCAAAAGATTTGTAAAAAAACTTGAAGAACTCACTGGAAATGAAATTACAGCAGATTCCCTTAAAAAAGGGATTGAAATTGTAAATAACAAGAGAAAAGCTTTATACAGACTTGAAAATTTAAGACAGGAACAAATTCTTCCAATTTCAGGTCTTGACGCTCTTTTAATAAATCAGATTTCATTTTATGACGATCCTTTAAGGTTTACAGACTCAGTAAACAAGCTCTGCGATGAGCTTGAAGAAA
Organism: Desulfobacteraceae bacterium; assembly: GCA_050253255.1. Taxonomy (GTDB): domain Bacteria; phylum Desulfobacterota; class Desulfobacteria; order Desulfobacterales; family JACKCP01; genus JACKCP01. The sequence continues at coordinate 4,311 of JBFWJK010000161.1, forward strand.
GAATAAAATCCGAAAATTCAGCCTATCCTTCAAAAAGAAAAAGAATTCTTATGTCAGGATGTCCCATGGCTGTTCCAAACTGGAAGGTTCCTTTTATAACTGAATCACTTGATGCAGTTATAGTTGGAGAAGAATCCTGCATTGGAGAACGTGGGCTTAGAAACCCTGTTGACAGCAATTCAGACAACAGATCAGATTTAATAGAAAACATAACAAAAAGATATTTCAAAATAGACTGTGCCGTATTTACCCCGAATCAGGAAAGAAAAGACCATATCCTTGAAATGGCAAAAAAATATAAGGCTGACGGAGTAATACTCTACGGACTTAATTTTTGTCAGCCATATACAATAGAGGCTTTTTCACTTGAAAAGGAACTTGAAAAAAACAGTCTTCCTTCAATTAAAATTGAAACAGATTACAGCCAGGAAGACATGGGACAGCTTCAGACCAGAATAGAAGCCTTTGTTGAAATGATTTAAATACAGCTGCCGTTCCACTTTAAACTGCAAACTTTCAAGGAATTTTGATTTATCATGATTTGTGCAGGAATAGATATCGGGTCAAGAACAATAGCTCTTGTTCTTACCAGAGATAAAGAAATTATTGATACAAGAATTACGAAAACCGGTTTTTCTCCTGTATCGAATGCAAAAAAAATATTGGAAGGAATAAAGGCCGACAAAATCACTGCCACTGGTTATGGGAGAACACTTTTTGAGCACCATTTCAATTCTGATACTGTAACCGAAATAAAGGCGGCTGCAAGGGGTGCCTATGAAATGAGCCCGTCTGCCAGGGCAATCCTTGACATTGGAGGCCAGGACGTAAAGGCTTTATCAATAAATGAAAGCGGAAAAGTAACAAAGTTTGAAATGAATGACAGATGTGCGGCCGGAACCGGAAAATTTCTTGAAATAATGGCAGACTCTCTTGGATTTAGGCTCGACGAATTCGGAGAAAATGCTGTATCTTTCAGAAAAGAAATAACAATAAGCAATATGTGTACTGTTTTTGCCGAATCTGAAGTGACCTCCCTTCTTGCAAGAGGTGAACCCCCCTCCGACATTGCAATGGGAGTTCATGTTTCAGTTGTAAAACGAGCAGTTTCAATGATCAAAAGAGTTACCCCGTCAAATGAGATTTTTTTCCTTGGCGGGGTTGCAAAAAACAAATGCATCAAACTGATTCTTGAAAAAAACGGATTTAAAATTTCAACTCCAAAAGACCCGCAAATTGTTGTTGCTTACGGAGCAGCTCTTATTGCAGGTGAAAACTGAAAGGGAAAAAAATGAAAAAAATATTTCTTGCTTTAACTGTTTTTATTTTAATTGCAGCGCCGCTTTATGCAGAAAAAATGACAAGAACAGGAGAAAACATTGAAATCTGGTTTGACACCGGAGGTCCTGCAGGAGGAGCTTACGGAACTGTTGTATATAATGGTGCAAAACAGGCAGGGTTTGACCTTGGTGCAAAAATCAAATTCATGTATTCTGACTGGTCTCCTGAAAAAATGATTGAAAACTTTAAAACAGCCCTTGCTGCAAATCCCGACGGAATTGTTGTAATGGGACACCCCGGAGACTCCGCCTATGCTCCTTTTATTGAAGAAGCAGAAAAAAAAGGAATAATTGTAACCTGTGTTGACACTCCGCTGCCATCTCTTCAGGAAAACTATCTTTCACAAGGGTTTGGATACATAGGCCCTGATAATTATAATCAGGGAAAAAACATGGCAAAAGAATCAATCAGAAGATTTGGTCTCAAAAAAGGAGACAAGGTTTTTGTATGGGGTCTTAAAAGACTTCAGACAAGAGGACTTCGTGCCAAAGGTATAATTGAGGTTCTGGAGGAAAAGGGAATAAAAGTCGATTATCTTGAAATTTCTCCTGAAATTGACAAGGATTCATCACTTGGAACTCCTGTAATAACAGGATATGTTTCAGCAAATCCCGATGTAAAGGCAATGATAATTGACCACGGAGCTCTTACTTCACAGATGGAAAACTTTTTAAGAGCTTCAAATATCGGTCCTGACAAAATAAATGTTGCAGGCTTTTCACTTTCTCCTGCAACAGCTGAGGCAATTGAAAAAGGATATGTCGATCTGATTGGAGACGCCCAGCCGTTTTTACTTGGATATCTTTCTGTAACACAGATTGTTCTGACCAAAAAATTCGGATTTTCCGGCCTTTCAATTGATACAGGAAGCGGATTCATCGGAAAAAGCGAAATTGAAAAAATCAAGCCTCTTGCAAAAAAAGGTTTGAGGTAAATATTCTTCTCACCGGAACATTTAATTAGTAGCTGAACGAAAAATTCTCGTTTTCGGCTAATCTCTAATTAGCTTCCGGTGAACTTTAAATAAGGTATTTTATAAATCAGATTATGGAAATTATAAGACTTGAAAACATCTGGAAAAGCTTTGGAAAAATCCATGCTCTTGAAGGCGTGAATTTCAGTTTAAAAAAAAATGAAATTGTAGGTCTCTTGGGAGATAACGGAGCAGGAAAATCTACTCTTGTAAAAATCATTTCAGGTGTTTTTCCACATGATAAAGGTAATTTTTATCTCAATGGAGAAAAAATTGAAAAGTTCAGCCCAAAGCTTGCAAGACAAAACAGAATAGAAACAGTTCATCAGGACAGATCCCTTGCAGAAAACCAGGCAATCTGGCGGAACTTTTTCATGGGAAGACATAAAACAAATTTTCTTGGTTTTATAGACAAGAAATTTGAAAAAAAAGAAACCCTTAAAATTCTTAAGAAAAATTTAGGCCTTAAAGGAGTTGGAATCACACCGGATTCTCCTGTTTCATCACTTTCCGGAGGAGAAAGGCAGGGTCTTTCCATAGGTCGTGCCATGTATTTTGACTCTGAAGTAATCATACTTGATGAACCGACAACTGCCCTGGCCCAGAATGAATCTCAAAAAGTAATTTCATTTATCAAAGAAATTAAAAATCAGGGGAAATCATGCATTCTTATAACCCATAATTTAAGGCATGTTTTTGAAGTTTCAGACAGATTTGTGATTGTTTCAAGGGGAAAGACAGACACAATAATAAATAAAGCAGACACAGATCTTGACAATCTTACAAAGATTTTAATTGACCATGCCGGAATATAAAATGAATTTTATTTTAAAGTACAGACATCAGCTTATAATAACCTCTATTTTAATTTTGCTCCTTTGTCTTTTCATGTTTTTAAGCCCGAGAACTTTTCTTTCTTCAGGAATTTATTCGGCATACATGTCAACAATTCCTTTTACAGCCGTCCTGGCTCTTGGACTTACCCTTGTAATTGTCT
>JBFWJK010000162.1:0-7562 GCA_050253255.1 Desulfobacteraceae bacterium
TTTTTTCAGGTACTGCAGTTTTTTTGATCAAAATTCAAAATCAGGGAAAAAAATGGAAAACTCAGCTTCTTCTGAAAAAAAAGATACGGAATCAAACGGCGGGTGCCTTGGAATTTTTCTTCTTCTGACAGGAATTATTCTGGGATTTACAGGTATGATACTTTTACTAGGGCTTTTAAGTGAATTTGAATATAAATGGAACGAGAATCTTCTTATCCCCATATTCATGAATTCTGCCGCAGTTTTGTGTGTTGTCTCGGGGCTTTTTATTTTAAGAAAGGGACAGGGCACAGACAAATAAAAGTTCAGAATTTGTTTGAGTTAAAAAAACCGCATTTAAAATAATATTTTATGTCCGATTTCCAGATTGAGTAAAATTGTTTATTTTTTCTCATGTCATTGTATGCCTCGCGGGGTGAAGAAAATATTTCTGCAACTGGCGCCATCAGGGTAGAAGGATCTCTGAAGCATTCCCAGTCGCATCGAATACAGTCTGAGTTTTCTGCTTCACTGAAGCATGAAGAACTTATTTCATCATTTCTGAATCCGCAGGGATAAGTTTTTCCGGAAAGTGCATCGGTAAAAAAGAAACTTTCTCCCCCTCTGCAGTAAAATGGTTTTATATCTTTCTCATAATGATTCAAAATCTGAAAAACCGAAGAAAGAGGGTTGAAAATACTTATTTTATTCCTGTTTTTTTCTATTGCCCTGTAAAGAGCTTTGAAAAGTGAAATTTTTTCATTTTTTGAAAAGCTTACAATGCTGTCTGCCGAAGCAGCTGAATAAACAGGTGAAATCTGATTTGAATCAGGGGCTGTACTCATTGGATAGCAGCAATTTGCCATTTTAAAGCCTAGTTGTGAAACAAAAGTGAAAAATTCTGAAAAAGCATTTTCATAAACCTTTTCAAAATCTGTAAGATATTTTTTTTCACTGCTGTAGTTTTTTAGATTCAGCTCAAGGGTTTTTCTTCCTCCCATCCCTTTGTTTATGCCAAGATTGGCACATGGGAAGATCCCTGATTCGTTAAAAACAGGCAGCCCTTTATAAATTCCTTCAACCTGCCGTTCAAACCCCCTCATTTTTTCATGCTGACAAGGATCTGAAGAATCTATGGAGATCCAGAAATTTCTTACCTTTGAGTCTTTAATCATTTTTGCTGTTGATGCAATTTTTTTATCATAATTTGAATGCTTTCTTTCAAAGAAAAAACCGTTTGTACCTGTTCTGGTGAAGTGAATTTTTTTTTCTTTTGCATATAAAAGAAGGTTTTTTAATGTTTCAGGAAAAAGAAGCGGTTCTCCTCCTGTAAATGAAACTGCAGCAATTTTGTTTTTTGATGCTCTGTCAATAATGGACTTGATTTTATTTTCTGAAAGGGTGTTTCTCCTGATATTGTTTGATTTTCTCATTTCACACTGAGGGCAGAGCGCATTACAGACATTTGTGAACTGAATGACAAGCTGGCCAGGAAGTCTGTTTTTAAAAAAAGGATAAAAAAGATTTAAAAAATTCATTGCTCATTTTCCCGTTTATGCAGCCTTGTCAGGTGTACACCCTTTATAAAGATTGAAAAGTTCCATATGGCAGCTTTCAAAGGTACGAGATTCCATATACTTTCTTGCTTCAAGTTTCATCTCCTTGAGAAGTTTTTCATTGTCTAAAAGATTTAAAACAGATGAAACAAAACCTTCTATGTCTCCCGCTTTTACTATAAATCCCGTTCTGCCATCGATTATGTTTTCCTTTGGTCCTCCCTTGTCTGTTACAATTGCAGGGATTCCTGAAGCCTGAGCCTCCATTACAACGTTTCCAAAAGTGTCTGTTGCAGAGGGGAAGACAAATATATCCGATGATGCATAAAGCGCCGCAAGATCAGTTGTGTCAATGAATCCGGTAAATGTTGCCGGAAAACCGGAGAGTTCCTTTTTCATGGTTTCCATGTATGGCCCGTCTCCGGCAATTACAAGATGAATTCCTGTTCTTTTTCCGCAGAGTTTTCTGTACATGAGGACAAGATCTTCAAGGTTTTTTTCTTTTGATATTCTTCCTGCATAAATCAGTTTTTTTGAATTTGAAGGAATATTGTACTTATAGTCTGTCATGACATCTTTTTTATCCGGGCTGAATTTTACTGTATCAGTTCCCCTTGGATAGAATACCAGCTTATGCTTTTCCACTCCTTTTGAGGCAAGTTCGTCTTCAACAGCTTTTGAAGGGACATAGACAATATCTGCCTGGCTGCAGAACCACACCATGTATTTCCATGCAAGCTCTTCAAGAGAGTCGTCGTTTGTCAGAGCCTTCACATACTGTGGAAATGAAGTGTGGTATGTTGCATAAAGCGGCTTTTTCAGTATTTTTGAGACTGCAACGGCACAAAGCCCCATAGGTCCTGGAGTCACTGCATGGATATGGGAGAAGTTTTTTCTGTAGCAGTAATCGAGTATTTTAAGAAAAGGAGGATAAAAAAGATTTATCTCTTCATATGAAGGGAGGCTGAATTTTCCGACAGGTGAAAATGTTGCTGTGTTTTTCAGGCTCGATTTAAAATCGGAGCAGTTGATTACTTCCATGGAAAGATTCAGTTTCTGAGATATTTCAAGCTGTTTTTTAAGGGTTTTTGCAACCCCGTTTATTTCATCGAAAGTATCTGTTAGATAAGCAATTGACTGTGGTTCTGTATGATTTCTTCCATTTGCTGGAAATGCTTTTTCAACAAGACTGCAGAATTTTCTGTCCTTTGTAAAAAGACCGTAACCTATAAAGTAAGGGGCAAGCATTGTGTAAAGAGAGGCAGTCTGGCCTATTGTCTGGAAAATATCAAAAAAATATCCTTTAGACAGTTTATCAAGGCTTTGGTCTGCAAATTTTTTCAGAACAGTATTGGAAAGGTTTTCAATTGATCTGAACAAAATTTCCGGCTTTTCTTCTGATTTTACCTTGATTTGCCTGTCATGGAATGATTTGTCCATGACAAGTTTCCTTGCTTCGCTTAAAACAGTTGAACCAAATCTTCCTGTTTTTGAACTGAAAGATTTTCCGGTTTTTTTTCTGATAAAAAAATTCTTTATTATCCCGGGCTTTTCATAGCTTTTTTTTGAGTTGGTAAGAATTTCTTCCATGAAAGAAAAAAGAGGGTCGTTCAAAGCGAATTTGTCAAATGAAATTTTTGTTTTGTAAAACTGATAAATAATACTGTAAAGATTGTGGGCCATTGTAAGGGGAGAAGCGCCAATTCCGTGGGCGCTGACCATGAAATCACCGTTTTCAGGAAGTGAGAGGGCTTTAAAAAAATCAGCCATGTTTCCGGCGCCTGATATACAGGTGTATTTTGAAGCAATATTCAGGGAAGAGTGGTCGTCTGACCCTCCGGTTACCTGTTTGATCCAGGGTTTTTCAAAATATGCACTTAGGTTGTTTTTGTTTTCAAGCATTTCAATGGTTTCAGGCGTAAGAGAATAGAGTATTTTTTTTAAGACCTCATTCTGGTGAAAATCTCTTGTGCCGTTTAATTCAAAATTTTTAAACATCAGTATAAGTTTTTCAAAGTGGCCCAGATCAAGTCTGTCATTTATTGAGTAAAGGGGGTGTGCTGCCCCAAAAGGGATATTTCTGCTTTTGAGGAAAGTGCAGAGATCAAAAATATTCTCCCTTAACCTTGAAATTTCCCTGTGATCATCTTCTGTGATATTCCAGGCCAGAACGTGAATTTTACAACCGTCTTCAGGGAAATATGCAGTTATTTCCTCGCTTATGAATGTATCTTCAAGATGTGCAATTTCAAGAGATCCGTCAATGAGATTGTGGTCTGTTATTGTAACATAATCCATTCCGCCGGCTTTGGCAGTTGTGTATACTTCAAGAGGCAGAGTATAGCTTTCCCTGCATCCGATTTTCTGAAGTATCCAGCTTGAAGGCCTTTTGGAATAGCATGAGTGAACATGAAGGTCCGCTTTTTTACCGGTCATTTTTTTCTCCCTTTTTCTTTCCGGTTTTTTGGCTGCAGTATAATCCAGGGATGTTAGTGTATTTTTTTTATTGGATTTCAATTTTGTTAAAAGTTTAGTATTGTAGGCATCAAAACCCTGAACTGAGCGCTTTGGGGTAAAAATGAAAAAACAGAGGATTTATGACAAATATGAACAAACCGCAGAATATGCTTGCAGTCCTTATTGATGCCGATAATGCTCAGCCTTCTGTGACAGAGGCACTTCTTGCTGAAATTGCAAAATTTGGTACAGCAAGTGTAAAAAGAATTTACGGTGACTGGACAAGACCGGAACTCACCTCATGGAAAGCAATTCTTCTTGACCAGTCAATCCAGCCCATCCAGCAGTTTGCCTATACCAGAGGAAAAAATTCAACTGATTCTGCAATGATAATAGATGCAATGGATCTTTTGTATACAGGAAGATTTGACGGGTTCTGCATTGTTTCAAGCGACAGCGATTTTACAAGACTTGCCTCAAGAATAAGAGAGGAAGGTCTTTCAGTTTATGGCTTCGGAGAACAGAAAACCCCGAAATCATTTGTTTCTGCATGTGACAGATTTATATTTACAGAGGTTTTGAGAACTGAAGAAGATCTTGAACCGGTTGTCAAAAAGATGAATACCAATGAACTTAAGAGCAATACCAGGCTCTTGAATTTATTGAGAAGTGTAATTGAAACCGCTTCAGATGATGACGGCTGGGCAAATCTCGGCCTTGTAGGGAGCTATATTGCAAAGCAGTCTCCTGAATTCGACCCCAGAAACTACGGATACAAAAAACTCGGAGAGCTTGTAAAGGCAGTAAAACTTTTTGAAATTGACGAAAGATATTCTGAAAACAAGCAGTCTAAAGTAGTTTATATAAGAGATAAAAGGAAACATGTGGCAAAGGGCAACGGAAGCTGATTTTTTACGGCAGATGAAATGGTGTTTTGAAAGTTGCCGTTAAATTAAATCTTTTGATTTTAAAAGATGATATCCGAAAATTTGTTTTATAAGGGTGCAGAAAGTCTGCACCCTTATTTTGTTGAAGGGCCGGGTAGTTTTAATTATCGTTGTCGTTCATGGGGAGATACCTGAACGCAAATGCAAGTATTGTGATGCAGCAGATTACTCCGCTCAGAAAAACCGCTGTAAAACCGAAATCTTCAGGGAGCTCCCGCTCCATTGCGGCAAGAAGGTGTTTTTGGCCGCTGTATGAACCTTCGATTTCAGTATACATATATGCTGTTGAATCAATACTGTTTTCTTCAATGACTTTGGTTATGTCACTGAATACAGGTATGTGTTTTTCCCCCCATGGTCCTATTACAAAAGCAAAGAGCCAAAGGAGGAAAAAGGTGGAAATTAGTATTTTTATGGATTTTTTCATTGATTTTCTGTTTTTTGTTTCCATAATTCCTCCCTTGATATCCTCAATTAAATTGCTGCTGTTATTTCAGGGAATACCACGTAAAATACTATGTATGCCGCAAGAAGTGTAAGCGCAAGGTTGAAAGACTGTCCGAATACATAAAGGATAAGCGGCTTTCCGCCTTTGAAGTGGTGTTTGAGTTCTCTGAAGTTTGTTGCAAGACCTATACTCACAAAAGAAAGTGTGAAGAACCATTTTCTTACAAGGTCACTTGCTCCTTTGATAACACCCTGATCTATCAATGCAGGCCCAAGACCGTTCTGTGCAGCCTGAAATGATGAGTAGAAAAGAGAGAAAATAATTGAAGCTCCAATGAACCCAAGAACAAATTTCGGGAATCTGTACCAGATTTCAATAAGTCCGACTTTATGGCCCGACTCTGCTGCTTCAACTTTTGTTGTAAAATAAATTGCAACAAAAAATGCCATAACACCAATAAGAACGTTCTGGATCATTTTGATGGTTGCTGCAACATAAAGTGCTTTTTCACCAAGGAAAGCTCCGGCAGCTGCAACTGCACCAGTTGCATCTATTGTACCGCCCATCCAGGCTCCGCCGAGAACAAGCTGCTTGTCTTCAGGGAAGAAAGCATGAATAACAGCAGGCATTACAATCATCATTATCGATGTGAAAACAAGAGAAAGACCGACAGAAAGTGTAAGCTCCTCTTTTTTCGCCTTACATGCCGCAGCTGTTGCAATGGCGGCGGAAACACCGCAGACAGACATGTCTGAACAGATTGTGGCATTAAGTCTTTTTGAAGGAATCTTGATGATTTTCTGACCGAACCAGTAGGTTACAATCCAGACTGTAGGAGTTACAACCCAGGCAACAAAAATACCGGCTGTACCAATTGTAATGATTTTTTCAAAAAGAATTGTGGCACCTAAAAGAACAAGACCTGTTTTGATGTAGTATTCTGTCTGAACAGCAGGCATTGCCCATTTTGGTGTTCCTATTGTGTTGCTTATGAGCATACCGAAGAAAATTGCCCATGCAGCATATCCGATTCCGTAATGCTTCATTGTAGCCTGGTATGATGCAACCCAGGAAAGCACAGTGATAAGGTAAACAAAGGAAAAGCCTATTAAAAATTCCTTAAAGGATTTTCCCATGAACTTCATTCCAATACCAAAGAATACTGCCATGAATATACCAAAACCAATAAGTGTAAAAATCTGATTGTATGGTTTTGCAGCAGAAACTTTTTTCTTGGCACTGCCTTCTTTGAGTTTGGCGTTTCTCCAGTCCATAATGGCCAGTTTTGCTTCCTGGTTTAAGGCCTGGTTTTTGAATCCTGCTTCTTCAGCTTTTTGTTCAGCTGCTTTCGCTTTTTCAAGAGCCTGGCTTGTGGCTGCTTTTGCAGCTTCGTATTTTCCGACAGCCTTGTTGTATTTTTCTTCGGCCTTTGATTTAGTCATAACAAGAGTGTCAAGTGGATTTGCAACCCATCCCTTGGGATAGCTTGTGAAATTTGACAGCCATTTGCCTGCTTTATTGTCCTTGGCCTTGACTTTATCTTTGGCATCATTGAGCTGATACCATGCAATAGTTTTGAATTCCTTTGTTTTTTCAGCACCAGCCTTGTACTTTGCTTCAATTGAAGAAAGCTGCTGTTTTAACTCTCCTGCCTGTGGAAAATAGATGATCATTCCGGCAATAAGAATAATGAATCCCAGCCAGATAGCCCACCAGTCTTCTTTTTTCCACATCTCAGACCATTCCCACTTACCGACGTCCTGTACGATATCAGAAGCATTGTCCGTCATAAAAAATCCTCCCGTTAAAAAATATTATTAAAAAACTAAACTTTATTTTACTGGTCTTAAGCAAAATGCATGCCCGAATTTAATTTTGTTTAAACTCTTGTAAATAAAGGATAATTTATATTATAGAATATAGTTGTGTAAACTTTTGTTTACACATGTGCAAGTTTGGGTTAACAGTTTTCTGCTGTTTGCATATTTTTGATCAATAATAAAGTCAGCGGCGGTAAAAAAATGAAAATGTTCCAAAAGCTTAACTTAAGGCTTAAATTTATAGCAGGTCTTGTAATGTCTGCATTTGTGCTTGGCGTATTTCTTTTTATAATTATTTTTCATCACTTTAATTCTGTCATGCAAAAAGAAATAAGTCAGAGATCCAAAATGCTTC
>JBFWJK010000163.1:0-7496 GCA_050253255.1 Desulfobacteraceae bacterium
TAAGATTTACAGCTCTTTCAATTGACTTTGCCTTGTTTACTGTTTCCAGATATTCGGTTTCAGGCACTGAATCAGCTACAATTCCTGCCCCTGCCCTTACACTCACCTGATTATCTTTTATAACTGCTGTCCGAATTGTTATTGCAAGATCCATATTGCCGTTAAAATCAATATAACCCACTGCTCCGCCATAAGGCCCTCTTGGATAATCCTCATACTTTGAAATAAGCTCCATGGCCCTTACCTTGGGAGCTCCGGAAAGAGTTCCTGCCGGAAAACAGGCCCTGATTACATCCCATACATCCATATCCTTTTTCAGACTGCATTCAATATTTGATACCAGATGCATTACGTGGGAATATCTTTCAACAAACATAAGGTCTGTCACCTGAACACTTCCTGTTTCTGCTATTCTTCCAAGATCGTTTCTTCCAAGATCAACAAGCATTAAATGCTCTGCCTTTTCCTTTTCATCCTTTAGAAGATCGTCCGCAAGCCTCCTGTCTTCCTGCTCACTGCCGCCTCTTGGTCTTGTTCCTGCAATGGGACGAAGGGTTGCCTGTCCTTTCTGAACCTTTACCATTGTTTCAGGTGAAGAACCTGCAATTGCAATATCATCGCACTGAAAATAAAAAAGATAGGGAGAAGGATTTATATATCTTTGTGCACGGTAAAGTGAAACAGGATCAAAAAACAAAGGAGCTGTAAAAGGCTGTGAAATTACTGCCTGAATAATATCCCCTTCATGAATATGTTTTTTTATTTTTTCCACCTTTTCAAGATAATCTCTTTTTTCGCACAGGGGAGTAAGTCCTGTAATCTCTGAAATTTCCTCTCTTTCAATTGGAGGAACATCTGATTCAATTACAGACATAATCCCGTCAAGTCTTGAAAGAACTGCATTATATACTGTTGCAGGATCTGAGCCTTTTTCAAGAAAAGCAACTGAAACAAGGGTTACTGTGTGTGAAACATTATCAAAAACAAGCATTGAATCAGGAACCATAAAAAGTGCCAAAGGTTCATTTGCAGGAAGTTTGTTTGGTATTTTTTCTATAAAAGAAATCATTTCATATGTCATGTAACCTACAAGACCTGAATAAAAACCTTCAATCTCTTTAATTGGAGCAGCCTTAAACTGTGATGAAAACTCACTTAAAGCATTGAAAGGGTCGTTGTTGTGTTCGAACTCATCGATGTGGTTTAAACCTGAAACCCTTATTTTATCCCTAAAAACCTTTACAATATATCTTGCTGAAATGCCCAGGAAACTGAATCTTCCGAATTTTTCCCCGCCCTCCACACTTTCAAGAAGAAACAGAGGAAGACCCGGAGTAAATGATTTTCTTAAAAGTGAAACCGGAGTATCAGAATCGGCAAGTATGGTTTTACAGACAGGAATAACATTATAATCCTTTGCAAGTTCTACAAATTCAGCTTTGGAAGGAAAAGATTTTAATTCCATTTTATCTCCTTAAAAAATAAAAAAACCGCAGATTTAAAAAACCCGCGGCCTGATATCGAATTATAAAAACCGGAACCGCGGCAAAATGCGGAGCCGGAATATACTGCTTAAAGCGGCTCCACTCCATATGTGGATAGACGCCACCAGCATGAATAATTTTTGTTTGTTTTTATGTTTTCCATTTCATTTTTCTTTCTGTTTTGTTTCTTTACATAGAAACGTTTCTGCAAATAGAAACATTATTTTTTTATTCTGTCAAGAAATATTTATTTATTAGTTGTGATTTATAATGCGCAAAGCTAAGTATCAAGTGATTTTTACCAGCAATTTAAGCATTTTATACTTTAAGTATGAAATAAACCGAAATCACCGCTTACACTATCTTAATTCCCGGATCTGCCAACTGACAAAGCAGTCAAATCAGGGAACAGGCTCAGGATGAATGCACTGGATTAACCTTTATTGAACGTTTTCAGGTCTGCTTCATGCAGGGTCAAACTGCATCAGACCATACTTTTTCTCTTTATGATTCAGTTTAACGCATAAGATGGTTCAAAATCTGAAAGCCCGCAGGGTTTCATATTTAAATGCAATAAGCTTAATTCATTGAACATTTATCAATCTGAAAATATTAAAGGCAAAATTCAGATTTAAAATTCTCAAACCAGGGTCAGAATTAAAATTTAAACCTTGACCTTAAAGCCAATAAAATGCAAAATTTCAACAATTATTTCTTCAAAAAAACAACCCTTAAAATTTAATTTCCGGAGTTAAAATATGCCCCACTTAACTAAAAGATACAATGCTGACATAGTAATTATCGGAGGAGGCATAGCCGGCCTTGCTGCTGCATTCGAACTTCTTGACACAGGGAAGAAAATACTTCTCCTGGACCGTGACAATCAGGAAAAGCTCGGAGGACTTGCAAAGGAATCTTTTGGAGGAATCATGGCTGTTGATACTCCATTGCAGAGAAAGTCGGGAATCAGGGATTCATTCGAGCTTGCCTATGAAGACTGGCAGAGATATGCAAAATTCGACACAAACTCCCAGCTTCAAAAGGAATGGGCAAAAAAGTACATAGAATATTCAGTAAAATATATTTATGAATGGCTTACAGACAAAGGCGTCAAATTCCTTCCTGTTGTAAACTGGCCTGAGAGGGGAATGTTTGAACCTGGCAATACTGTTCCGCGCTGGCATATAGCATGGGGGACAGGTTTTGAAATTATAAAAAAAATATTAAAAGCAATTGAAAATCATCCCAATGTAGCCAACCTTTCATTCAAGTTCAGACACAGGGTCAATAATTTTATAAAAAACTCGGGACAGCTTACAGGGTGTTCCGGAATAATTGAATCTACACATGCTCCATTTGAAGTTAAATCTGATTTTGTAATCGCTGCAGCCGGAGGAATATGCGGAGGAGATCTTTCACTTGTCAAAAAATTCTGGCCGGAACAGGAAAGGGGTGAACTTCCTGCAAGACTTTTAAACGGCTCTCACAAGTTTGCTGACGGAACTGTTCATTTTGCTGTTGAAGAAGCGGGAGGACAGCTTAAGAACCTTCAGAATCAATGGCATTATGCAGCCGGGGTTCACTATCCGGATTCTTTGAGAGAAAACCACGGACTGAGTCTTGTTCCGCCTAAATCTGCTGTCTGGATAAACGCTCTTGGAAAAAGAATAGGCCCCTCCCCTCTAATGGGCTATACAGACACAAAATTTCTTGTTGACGAAATATTAAAACAGCCGGGCAAATTTTCTTGGCAGATAATGAACTTTAAAATTGCCAAAAAAGAGCTTGCAGTTTCAGGCTGCGACTACATGACATCATTTAGAAAAAAGCAGAAAATCAAACTTTTGAAGGAGCTTGTTTTCGGCAACAGAGAGCTTGTAAAAAAACTTTCCAGAGAATGTGACGACTTTGTAGTTGCAAATACTGTTGAAGAACTTACCGAAAAAATGAATTATCTTGAACCTGATTTTAAAATAGACAAGGCCGTTTTAAAATCAGAGCTTAAAAATTACGATGCAAGAATTCAAAGAGGAAAAAAACTAATTACTGACGATCAGTTAAGAAGGATTGACACATACAGAAGATATAAGGGAGACCGTCTCAGAACCTGTAATTTCCAGACAATTCTCGACCCGTTTGCAAGACCTTTGATTGCGGTAAGAGAGTTTATTCTTACAAGGAAAAGTCTTGGAGGAGTTGTAACAGATCTTGAGAGCAGGGTTCTGACTCCCACAGGAAAACCTGTAAAAGGCTTTTATGCCATTGGAGAAACCGCTGGCTTCGGAGGAGGAGGAATTCACGGCCAGGGATCTCTTGAAGGTACTTTCCTTGGAGGCTGTCTTGTAACAGCACAGAGTGCTGCAAATTCCATAAAGAAAAATATCTGACCTGAATAATTAAGCTTTTATTTAAAATGGTGTACGTTTTAAACACCATTTTAATAAAAATATATAATTTATTGAAAATAAATAAAAATAATCCTTGCTTTATTTCCAAATAAAGTTCATGATGCACCATCTTCTCAATACAGAGAAACATTAGAGATTCGTTATTAAAGGAAATCCATTTACAAAGTGGCAGCACCTGAAGTATCGAACAAATTTAAATTACTTAATTAAGGAAAAGTCACAATGGCAAATGGAACAGTAAAATGGTTTAACGACTCAAAAGGATTCGGATTTATTGAACAGGAAAACGGAACTGACGTTTTTGTTCATCACACAGGTATCAACAGCACAGGTTTCAAATCACTTCGTGAAGGAGCTAAAGTTACATTTGATATTCAGCAGGGTCCTAAAGGTCCTTCAGCTATCAACGTAACTGAATAATATTTTAAAGGTGCTTTTTTAAATAAAAGCACCTTTTTTTTATCCCCTCTTCTGAAATTTCCAAAAAAATTATGAACTTACCAGGAATTTAATATTAAATTCTTTTTTTATTTTCCAGTTTTAAAACCTCTCTTGTTTTTAAATCCATATTAAAGTATTAATTTTTTAAATTATTAAATTCATTTTCGGAGTCCAAATGATAACAATACTTGATTATGGTGCAGGAAACGTAAGAAGCGTTATAAATGCAGTAAAAAAATTTGAATCTGAAATTACAATGGTAAAAGATTCATCTGATATTTTATCAGCTGATAAACTTATTTTCCCAGGTGTTGGGAACTTTGAAAGCATGATAAAAATTCTTAATCAGAAAAATTTTCTTGAACCTCTAAAAGAATATATAAAATCCGGAAAACCGTTTTTTGGAATTTGTCTTGGACTACACGCCCTTCTTGAAGAAAGCGAAGAAGCACCCGGACAAAAAGGCCTTGGAATAATAAAAGGTAATGTCAAAAAATTTAAAACTGATCTTTCAGTTCCCCACATTGGATGGAACGGAATAAATATTAAAAAAGATTCCTTTATTTTTAACGGTCTAAATCAGGAAGAAAAATTTTATTTTGTTCACTCCTATCATGCAGCGCCTGTTAATGAGTCTGATATTCTTACAACTACAGGTTACGGATATGAATTTACAAGTGCAGTGCAAAAAGACAATATAATTGCAACCCAGTTTCACCCTGAAAAAAGCGGCCATGCAGGATTAAAGCTTCTGGAAAACTTTATTTCAGAAAAAAAGATTTTCCCGTCATTTAAAATCCCCACAAAAGGAAAAGGTCTTGCAAAAAGAATTATTGCCTGCCTTGATGTAAGATCAAACGACATAGGAGATCTCGTTGTTACCAAAGGCGATCAGTACGATGTAAGAGAAAAGGGAGATGTAAGAAACCTTGGAAAACCTGTTGAACTTGCAAAAAGATATTATGATGAAGGTGCTGATGAAGTAACCTTTTTAAATATAACAGGGTTCAGGGATTTTCCTTTGCAGGATATGCCAATGATAGAAGTTTTGAAAAAAACATCGGAAAATGTTTTTGTTCCTCTTACAATAGGCGGCGGAATAAGGGATTTTACTGATAAAGACGGAAAGTTTTACTCTTCCCTTGAAGTTGCTTCTGAATATTTCAGATCAGGAGCAGACAAAATTTCCATTGGAAGCGACGCAGTAATTATTGCCGAAGAATTCATAAAAACAGGACAAAAAACAGGGAAATCTTCAATAGAACAGATTTCCCATGTTTATGGAAATCAGGCGGTTGTAATTTCAATTGACCCAAAAAAAGTTTATGTAAAATCACCGGACGATGCAAAAAAACACCAGGTTATAAAATCAGATGAAAAAGGCCCCAACGGAGAAGAATACTGCTGGTATCAGTGCACAGTAAAAGGGGGTCGTGAAGGAAGGGACATTGATGCTCCAACCCTTGCAAAAATCTGCGAACAGCTTGGCGCAGGAGAAATTTTACTTAACTCAATAGATAAAGACGGCACAAACTCAGGATTTGACTTAAATCTGATAAATCTTGTGAAAAAAAATGTTACAATACCTGTGATTGCATCAAGCGGTGCTGGTAAAGCAGCTCATTTTGAAGAAGTTTTTTCTAAAACACAGGCTGAAGCAGGACTTGCCGCAGGAATTTTTCACAGAAAAGAAGTTGAAATTTCAGATGTAAAAAAACATCTTGAAAAAGCCGGAATTGAGATCAGAAAAACTTATTAAATTTTTTACTAAACAAAAAAATTATGATGAATTTACACTCATCGTAGACATTTACTAAAAAAATGGTCAATATATAGTTACAGGTCAGTTTAAAAATACAAAAGTCCTCAACCTTGTTACAAATACAGGAGGCATTATGAAATACGATACAACTTCAGACAATGAACAGGAAAAGTTTATTCTTTCCAAAATAAGAATGCTTCCTCCGGATAAAATTGCAGAGGTTGCAGATTTTATTGATTTTATATCTCAAAAATGCAAAGAACAAAATCTAATTCATGCCTCAGGAAAAATTTCAGAAAAAACTTTTGCTGAAGTTTGGGACAACTCCGAGGATGATATTTATGACCATCTATAATTGCAGTCAAGTCTTTTAAAACCATCAGTAATCAAACCAATTATGACAACATTGGAAAAAACACTTGTTATCAGAAAATTGGGGGAGCTTTCTGAGACTGATCAGACAGCACTTTTAAACAGCATTAAAAACATTATTGGTAAACTATAGCTATTTGGTCCAAATTTGAACAAAGGCTGAATTGCCTAAGGTTTAATTTTTAAATTTTATCCCCTGACCTTTTCAATCAGGGGATTTTTTTTAAATATTTTTATATTCCTCCCTTAAAACATGAGCTGCCGAAACAAGATTTTTAAGAGATTTTTCGGTTTCATCCCAGCCCCTTGTTTTAAGCCCGCAGTCAGGATTTACCCATAATTTATTGTATGGAACCGTTTCAAGGGCAAGTTTTAAAAGACTTACAATTTCATCAACTCCAGGAACCCTTGGAGAATGAATATCATAAACACCCGGGCCTGCTTCATTTGGATAATTGAATTTTTTAAATGCATCAAGAAGCTTCATTTTACTTCTTGAAGCTTCAATTGTTATGACATCTGCATCCATTTTTGCAATCCATTCAATTATTGAATTAAATTCACTGTAGCACATGTGTGTATGAATCTGGGTTTCATCACAAACTCCTGAAGATGCAAGACAAAAAGACTTCACAGCCATATCAAGATAATCTTCATGTTTTGATTTTCTTAAAGGAAGACCTTCTCTTAAAGCAGCTTCGTCAATCTGAATTATTTTGATTCCTGACTTTTCAAGATCAGTAACTTCATCTCTTATTGCAAGAGCAAGCTGAAACAAGATATCTTTTTTTGAAATATCATCCCTTGGAAAACTCCAGCACAAAATTGTTACAGGACCTGTAAGCATTCCCTTGACAATTTTTTCTGTTTTAGATGAAGCATAATTTATCCAGTTTACTGTAATTGGGTCTGGTCTTTCAATATCACCGTAAATTACAGGAGGTTTTACACACCTGCTTCCATAGCTTTGTACCCAGCCGTTTTGAGTAATAATAAAGCCGCTCAGATTTTCTCCGAAATATTCAACCA
>JBFWJK010000164.1:0-7391 GCA_050253255.1 Desulfobacteraceae bacterium
ATGTTGTGTAAATCATGGGTAGAATTCCGTATTTACCCTGGCCTGGATTCCATGTTTCAAAGAAAAATGAAAGTCCTGACTGCTGAAAAAAAGGAATTCCAAGAAAAACAAGTAAAATGAAAATGGAGAAAATTACACTGAAGGCACAGATCGTTCCTGAATAAATTGTAAATTTAAGCAAAAGATCTGATTTGGTCTGACTCTTCAAATGAACTCCCGATTTTTGTCCGGATATAAAGCCGCATCAGATTATCTGCGGCCTTATGATTTAGAAAGATGATAACTGTTCAGCTTGAAACTGAGAAAAAGCTGTTTTGAATTACACTGAACAGTTAAGAAAATTTATCTTTCAGCAGGAATAAAACCTTTTGATGTGATGATTTTTTTACCGTCTTCGGAATAAATATAATCAATGAATTTTTTAGCAAGACCTTTTGCCTCACCCTTTGTATTGCTGTAAAGGCCTCTTGAAACAGTGTATTTACCTGATTTTACATTGTCAAGATCAGGGTATGTTCCGTTTAATGAAACACCTTTGACATTATCATCGAGGTGTCCCACAGAAATATATCCAATTGCATTTTCATCCTTTGATACAGCAGTTTTCATGGCACCGTTGGAAGAAATAAAAACAGCTTTCTGGCTTATATCTCCTTTTAAAAGAGCTTTTTTCCAGAAAACGTCTCTTGTGCCGCTTGCCTCATCTCTTGTGTATATATTTATCGATGCGTCTTTGCCTCCAAGTTCTTTCCAGTTTGTGATTTTTCCTGAAAAAATTTTCTGAAGAGTCTTGGTATCAATATCTGAGACAGGATTGTTTGTGTTTACAACAACTGCAACTCCGTCAATTGCCCATTTATACATTGAAAGGTTATATTTTTCTATTTCGTTTTCTGTTGGTTTCCTTCCTGAGTTCCCAATATCTATAAGTCCTTCACCAACTTTTTTTATTCCGGTGCCTGAACCTCCTCCGCCGATTGTAATTCTTATATCAGGGTTGAATTTCATAATGTTTTGTGCTGCTTCCTTTAAAACCGGAATGTGTGCTGTTCCTCCCGCAATATCAAGACTTCCTTTTTCATTTTGAAAAGTTGAAAGATTGTTTTGCGCAAAGCAGTTTATTGAAACAAGAAGAAAAATCGAAAGACTTATAAAAAATAATTTTTTCATTTTTATCCCTTTTTTGCTGATAGTTGATGTTTAAATCCAACTATCTAGCATTTGATAAAAATGAAACGCAAATTCATAATACCGATGAATCTCTGAGTATTGATAGAAAAATTCTATTGATAGGGGAAATAAAAAAGGCGTAAAATTTTTAATATTTTTTACGCCTTTTATTTTTTTAACATGAAATTTTAAGTTCAGGTCTAAATCATCCAATACCGCCGAAGGCAATATTTAAAACAAGAACAAGAACTGCTACAGGAACAAAAACATATTTTGAATAAAATTCAAACCACTTGCCGAATTTAAATCCGTCCCCTTTGTTTATTTCTTCTCTTGCCTTTGATGCTCCGTAAATCCAGAAAAATACAAATGCAGATACAAGGGCTCCAAAAGGAAGAACATAAACTGTTGTAATATCAACCCATTTTCCAAAAAGATTCATGTTCAGATCAAGAGGAAGACCTATGACAAAAGCCAGGGCTGAAAGAAGAAAAACAGTTTTTGTGCGTGATATTCTGGTCTTGTGCATAAAACCTTCAACTGCAGGTTCAAGCATGCTTATTGAAGAAGAAAGTGCAGCAAAAACAACAGAAAGGAAAAAAACAGTTCCAAAAAGAAGTCCTCCTGGCATCTGATTTACAATATTTGGAATTGTAATGAAAAGAAGACCGGGGCCTGCATTGGGATCAAGGTTAAATGCAAAAACTGCCGGAATAATGACAAATGCTGCAAGAAGAGAAGCAAGAAAATTGAATGTTACTGTCTGGAATGCGGCAGAGGGAATCGATGTTTCATCCTTTGCATAACTGCCGTACACAAGCATTGTAGCGCCGCCAAGACTTAGTGTGAAAAATGCCTGCCCAAGAGCCATTACCCAGGTTTCAGACATTGCAATTTTTGACCAGTCAGGCATGAAAATATATTTAAATCCTTCAAATGCTCCGTCAAGTGTAAGAGAGCGGAATAACAGAAGAATAAGCATTCCGAAAAATAAAGGCATGATAATCTTGTTTGCCTTTTCAATCCCTTTTGAAACTCCGAAATATACAATTACAAGGTTTATTAAAATCGCGGCTCCATGCCACGAAATCGATGCAGAACTTCCTGGAAAAGTATTGAAATAAGAAGGAATATCCATTGTTGCAAAAGTGCCTGATACAGCAAGGATAAAGTATTTGATAAGCCACCCAATAACTATGGTATAGAAAATATATATTGAATAAATTGCTGCAACCGGAATAAGTCCCAGTGCTGTGCCGAGCCCCTTGTATTTTTCATCTATTGATCTGAAGACATTTTCAAAGGCACCGATTGCCCCTTTTTTCTGACTTCTGCCGAACGCCCATTCTCCCATGAGTCCAACAGCAGCTATGCCGAAAACGAATATAATGTAAGGTATAAGAAATGAAGCTCCGCCGTATGCTCCGACTCTCCATGAAAAAAGCCAGATGTTTCCCAGGCCTATGGCAGAACCCACACTTGCAAGAATAAATGCAAATTTACTGGTCCAGGTTTCCCTCTCCATAAATACTCCCCCTGATTAACTTTTGTCTGTTTTAGTGAAAAAAATTTGTTTAGCTAGATAAGATGCAATAATAATAAATATTATATCTCGTATTATATAGTAAATATACTGAAGGTTGGTTGCTTCTTCAGCTGTAGAAGTGAAGCATCCGCATGAAATATTCAGTCCTCTTGCAATGTTGTATAAAACAAGGGCTCCGAAACAGACAAGCATAACAAGTGATATTACAACCGCCCCTTCAAGGAAAAGCCCGGAAATCAGCATCGCTGCGACTGTTATTTCCAGATAAGGAAGAAAAAAGGCTGTTTCATTGATGAGATAATCAGGAAGAACCTGATAGTTTGCTATTATTTCAGCAAATAATAAAGGATTGAAAATTTTTGAAAATCCTGCAGCAAGAAAAATGATTCCTAAAATTATTCTGGCAGTAAAAACCGAATGCTGTTTAAATTCTGTTTCCATATTTTTTCTCCGGTAATATTCAGTTTTCTGGTGAAAACACAGGAAGATTGTTTTCCTTCCAGAGGCTCCAGCCGTTAATTAAAATATTTACATCTTCATAGCCAAGATCTTTTAAAAATCCGGCAGTTATAAAACTTGAGTCACAGGTTTTTCCATCACAGTATACAATGATCTTGACTGTTTTATCAGGATAGGCAGATAAAAAATCAAATGAGTATTCAAGATGATTTTCCGCAGGCAGATTGAATGCACCCTGAATATGTGATTTTTCGAAGTATTTTTTACTCCTTGAGTCTACAAATAATCCTGTGCCGCTGTCAAAAAAACTTTTTGCTTCTTCTATGGAAATAACAGAAGCTTGGTTTTCGTTTATCTCAGATATATTTTCTTCCTCAAATGAAAAGCTCCCGGCCGAAAAATAATAAGCCAGAAAGCCTGCAGAAACTGAAATAACTGCAATACAGACCAGGTCCCTTATGAACTTTGGAATTGTTTTTAGAAAAGTTAACATATTGAATATCCCGTAATTTTAAAGATTAAACAATAAAAATGAAGTTGAGATATCATATTTTAGTCAATATTTATACTTTTTAGTACTAAAAAAATTAACAGAGATTAAACTTTGAAGTTATTTGAAAAAAATTATTATTGTAGTTTTATTTAATATGAGTTTATAAGGTTTTTAAAAAAAGGGGGTTATGAAATGACAGTTTTTGAAAACAGTGAATCTTTTTCGGAAGATGAAATAGAAAAAAGAAAAAAAGCTATTTTTGATTCAATGGGCAAAAGAGCTCAAAGTGCCATTTTAAAAAAAGGTTATGAGTTGTGGAACCCCTTTGAGGAACCAAAGCATCCCATTGAAATAAGGAAGGACAAGACAGGGAATACTGTTTCAGGGATAGTAGAAAAGTTTTTTGAAGCCCATCCTGAGAAAAAAGGTGATCATGCCTTCAGAAAAGTTGTTGAGGAAATGGCTCTTGGGGTTATAACAGGCGATGACAGGATTAAGGCTCGTTACCTTTTTTCCATGTGGTATAAAAAAATTCTTGAAGATGCAGGAATAAAGGATGACTGGTCATAAAGAAAAAATTCTGGAGCTTATAAAAGGCTCATCTCAAAAACTGACTTTAAAAGATGTTGCAACAGTGCTTTCAGCAGAAAATCTGAGCTTTAAATACATAAAGCAGGAAGTAAGAGAACTTTTGGAACAGGGACGGGTTGAATATCTGCATGAACATGGCAACAGTTTTCTTATTCCATCTTTTAACAGTTTTGTAAAAATTTCCGATAAGATTGTAGTTCACCCCCCGCGCCTGAGGCCATCAGAAAAAAATGACTCGTATTATGTTAAAATTGAAAATTCAACTTCCTTTGGCCGCGGGAATCACCCTACGACAAGGCTTTGTCTCAAAGCAATGGAAAAGGCCGTTGAAAGGAAAGATCTGAAAAAAGACTCTTTTTTTGATCTGGGGTGCGGAACAGGGATTCTTGCAATTGCAGCGGCTTTTTTCGGATTCGATTCTTGTTTTGCAGTTGATATAGATCCTGTTGCAGTTTTTGATGCAAAAAGAAATGTCAGTATAAACGGCCTTGATTCAAGGATTGAAGTTAACAGCACCTGGCCGGAAAACAGAAAATTCTGTCTTGCGGCGGCAAATTTAAGACCTGTGAGTCTCGCTGATTTTAAAACAGATTTGAAAAATATGCTTGATATGGACTCAAACCTTGTGATTTCAGGCTTTAAGGATGATGAAAAAAACTGGCTTTTAAATGATTTTGAAGATCTTTTTTCTGTTGAAAATATCTGGGAGGAAAAAGGATGGTGTTCTGCTCTTTTAAGATGCAGAATTTAAAGAATCAATTTTTTCGGTTTCAGGAGATTTGCACCGGTATCTGGGAATGTTAAAAAATATCTGACTGTGGAAAAGACTAAAGCTTAATTTTGAATTCAAAAAATTTGTTTGTCAGCATTATATAATCTTCAAGGTCAAGATCTTCGCCTCTTGAGGAAAGGGAAAGCCCGAGACCTGTAAAAATTTCCTCAAGAGCTGCCTTGTCTTTTACACCTTTTCCAAGGGAATTTCTAAGTGTTTTTCTTCTCTGCCCGAAAGAAAGCTTTACAATTTCATGAAACAGCTTTTCATCGGCTGCCTTTACACTGTTTTTCTTGTTGAAATCTATTACAATAACGCTTGAGTCGACTTTGGGCCTTGGATAGAAAAGTGAGGGCTTCAGGCCTGCTATTATCTTTAAGTCGGCGTGATATTTCAGAACAACCGAAATTCTGCCGTAATCCTTTATTCCTTTTGACGCAGCGATTCTCTGGGCAAGTTCCTTCTGGAGCATGAAAACGCACTTTTCAATTTTTTCCTTGTGGTCAACAGCCATGAAAAGAATCTGGGAAGAAATATTATAGGGAAGATTTCCAATCAGATAATTTTTTTTACTGCTGCTGAAAAGATCTTCAAGGTCAGTTTTTAAAATGTCCTGATTTATGATTTCAACATTTCTGCACAAGCTTTTTTCAAGCTCATTTTTTAAATTCGGAACAAGTCTTTTGTCCTTTTCAATTCCATAGACAAAATCTCCGAAACCTGCGGCCGCTTTTGTGAGAGCTCCAAGCCCCGGGCCTATTTCAATTATGTTTGAACCTTTTTCAATCCCCGATTTTCTGATTATCATTTCGGGAGTTGAAGGATCCACAAGAAAATTCTGTCCGAATTCTTTTTTTGGAAAGTATCCGTATTCTTTAAGAATTTTTGATGGATTTGTCATTCTATCGGAATATCCTCTTCGTTTCTCAGTCTTTTTACCCAGTATCTTGAAAGAAAATACGAACCTACAGCGGAGGGGAGTCCAAGAACCGCGCCTCCAAAAAGCATGGCGTAAAAAATATGCATTTCAGACTGTAAAAGAAGGCCTGCCTGTTCGAGCTTTATGGAAAGTTTCATTTTGCCGTCCATTATATCTATGAGCTGATAAATGACGCTTATATCTGCATGATCGTATCCAAGTATTGCTATACCTGTATAATATGCCGCTGCATAGAAAAGCGGAATGGTCAGAGGGTTACTGAGCCAGACACAGATAATTGCAGCCCTTTTGCTTCCGCGTAAAATTACGGCACAGATAATTCCAAGGATTGTATGGAATGGAACCAGTGGAGAAAAGGAGACAAAAACTCCGGCTGCAACTCCCATTGAAATATTATGAGCTGTTCCGTCCAGTGTTGCCAGTTTCCATAAAAATTTCTGAAATTTTTTCATTTAGTCCGTAAATCCGTAAAATTAAGTCCAAAAACAAAATATTTTGATTTGTTTAATACAGTCAGTGACAAACTTTTGCAATTAAAATTGCAACTATTTTTAATCATTTTAAATAATGGTCTTGTACCCTTGTTTAAAATTTAATAAAGTAAAGGAAATAATACATAATTTACCTCATAGTTTTTTTTTAAGTGATTTATAAGTTTTTGATTTTCCTGCAGAGATCTTTTGCCGGGATTTCAGAAAAATTCGCTGCGAAAAGATAGGTTTTTATTTGAAGTGAGTAATCTTAAGGTCTGTCCTTTATCAAGGCTCTCTGGCACCTTTTTTTGAGGCAGAGGTCTTTTTAAGCCTCAAGATTCTTTAATTTATGAACTGTCACTTCTTTTTAAATTTATCAGGGCAATTGTCTTATATTTTAAATAATTAAACAGGAGTTTTTAATGGCTGGGAAAAAGAATAAAAATCTTGGACTTTTAATTTCTGAAATCATGGAAGAATACAATATTCCAACAAAAAAAGATTTTGAAAGACTTAACCAGAGACTTGACGAGCTGGAAAATTTATTGAAGCAGGCAACTCTTGCCTCAATGTATTCAGGCACAAAACCTGCTGTGTCAAGGCGTCAGGGTAAAAAAATAACTGCTGCCGACATGGTGCTTGATATTGTCAAAAAGGAGAAAAAACCTGTAAACTTTAAGTTCATGAAGGAAAAGACAGGTTTTGACGACAAGAAGCTGAGAAACATAATTTTCAGACTGCATTCAACAAAGCAGATTAAAAGGGTTGAACGGGGATGCTATCTTCCTGTAGAGGGTGGAAAAGACTTATAAAGTCCCTTATTAGCTGAAAATTTAAAATTTACCTTCCGAAACATCAGGCATAGAACTGCTTTATCTGCACTTATTCAGCGAAAATTCTGAATCAGGCAGAAAAGCACTGATTTTTGTTTTGTCTTCTTATGTCCT
>JBFWJK010000165.1:0-7381 GCA_050253255.1 Desulfobacteraceae bacterium
ACTGGTATCTGCGCCATCTGCTGGAAAAACTTCCTGATGCACTTCATGAAGAAGATTATAAAGCTCTTCTTCCTCAATACATTGACAAAAATGTACTGCCGGATATAAATTCTATTTCATAAATTTTTGGGTTTGAATAGTTGGGGTTTATTGAGCGCTTACATTCAAAAAGTCTGATTATGTTTGCTGAAAAACTGAGAAAAAAGAATCAGACACCAGCACAGATTAATCAGGCAGAGCATGCTGTAAAAATTTATCATTCCGGCATATTTATGGATAATTCTTCAGAAAATTCAGCTTCCTCACAAGGTTTTGAACAGACAGAAAATCTTATTAAAACAGACGGCGGCAATTCAGTTACAGGTTCTTTTAATCAATCTCAGGATATTTCCCATAAAATTGAGGAAAGTCAGTTTGAGTTACCATGGGATCAGGCTCTTTCAAACCTGAGCAAAGAAATAAAAGTGAGGCATTATTCTCCAAAAACACTTAAATCATATACCCTATGGGCTGAAAAGCTTCGTTATTTCACCCGCCAGAAGCATCCTGAAAAACTGGATGCAGAAGATATTAAAAAGTTTCTCACCTTTCTTGCAGTTGAAAGAAAGGTCTCTGCATCTTCACAGAATCAGGCATTTAATGCTCTTTTATTTTTTTCCGTCATGTTCTTCACAAGGAATTCGGCAAACTGGAAGGTGTTGTAAGAGCAAAAAGAAAGCCATATATTCCTGTGGTGCTTTCAAGAGAAGAGGTTTTTAAGGTTATAAAAAATCTCAGATATCCTTATGACCTTGTGGTTAAACTTCTCTATGGATGCGGACTCAGGCTGTCGGAGTGCATGAAGCTGAGGGTTCAGGATTTTAATTTTGATGCAATGATTCTGACTGTTCATGATGGAAAAGGAAAGAAAGACCGTACAGTTCCAATACCCGAAAAACTGGAACATGAGCTCAGGGAGCATGTGAATCTTGTTATAGAAAAGCATGAAAAAGATCTTGATTCAGGATATGCAGGGGTTTTTCTGCCTTCTGCTGTTGAACGCAAGTATCCGGGTGCAGCAAAGGAACTTTCATGGCAGTGGTTTTTCCCTTCAAAAGAACTTACCCTTGTACCGGATTCTAAAGAGTTAAGGAGATATCATCTTCACGAAACCCATGTACAAAAGGCTATTAAGATGGGAGTAAGAAAGTCTAAACTTATAAAACGTGCCTCTGCCCACACTTTCCGTCATTCATTTGCAAGTCATCTTCTGGCTGCAAATGTAGATTTGCGGACCATACAGGAGCTTCTCGGTCACAGCAATATACATACTACAATGATTTATACACACACAGTTCAGTCCACAACTGTCAGGGAAAAGAAAAGTCCTCTTGATTTTGATGACAGTGTTTTCAAGTCTTTGAAGTATTCTTAATTTATAAAGCCCAGTCAAATCTGTATTAAACACTCAATTCAGGCTAAAGCAAAAAAGCAACCCATGTAGCTGAACTTATTGAAAAAATTCCTGATGCTCTGGTAAGGATCTTGGACGGTAAATTTTAAAAATTTAATCTCGTTTAATTCAGTAGTCAGGTTTCCTTTTATTATGTGCAACAGCAATAATTCTTATGTGGTCTGGTTCTATGGTATAGATAATATTGAATGGAAACTTTGGAAGAAGATATGTTCTAAAGGGTTTTTTGATAATTCTGTATGTAAAAGGATATTGTCTTTACTGCTATTTTTACTGACTGATTGAATTTTTGTCCAAGTCCGGGTTCTGATTTTTCATAAAACTTAACAGCCTCTAAAAATTCTTTACGTGCATCAGTATCAAAAATTACAGGTATCATTATTTGATTTTTTCAGCTTCTTCAAAAACTTTTTCAGCCGATACGCCTTTTCTTTTGCCATTTTTATATTCTTTATATCTTTTTTCTGCTTCAATAATCCATTCAGCTTCATTATCAGTAAAAGAATCTTCGTTAAGAGAACTGAGCAGCCTGTCAGCAAGAAAAGCTCTTTCCTGTGCCGGCAGTGTAAGAACCTGATTTTCAATTTGTTTTAAAAGTTCAGACATATTTTTTCCCTTTATTTATTTTAATATTTAATTGTAAAGGTTAGTTCTTTGATTATCAAGTTTTTTGGCAATATTTGCTGCCTGTTTGCTGAACCAATACGCCCTTTTTTTTATTTATGCGTGAGATTCAGAATTTAATCCTCAAAATACTCAAAGTATCTTGCGGTTAAATTTTTCATATTCCCTGAACTGAACAAAAAATTCTTATTTTCGGCCAATGACTGCTTATAAAATTCTGTTTTCATTAATACCTGAGTTGAGCGATTTTCAAGTTTGCTGCATATACAAGGCAAATTGTATCAGGCTATACTTTTGCTATGCGTGATGCAATTTAACGCAGTAGATGCGGCAAAATTGAAAAGCCCGCAGGGTTTCATGTTTTTAAATACAATAAGCGTAATTTATTGAAAATTTATTAATTTAAAAATATGAAACGCTCAATTCAGGTAATAGTCTTTTATTGAAAAGGAAATGAAGCTCTTGACAGAACAAACAGAAAAAAATTATGAAAACTCTTTTAATTCTTCTGTGGAAGATGCATGGATAAAAGAAGCTGAAAAACGCTGCAATGATTTAAAAATTGGAAAGGCCGGCTTGTACCAGGAGAAGAAGTATTTGAAAAAATAAAAAACAGGTTTGAAAATGGCCGGTCTTTAACAGAATAAAGTATAAATTGTGACTGGCCGTTAACCGGACTTTTTCGTTCAGAATATAAAAAGGACAAAAATTTAATACATGAGTTTTATAAAAGAAAATCAGCTTGTTTTTGAAAATTCAAGCGACTCCATAATCGTTCTTCAGGACGGCCTTTTAAAATATATAAATTCAAACGGATTTAAAATAATCGGGTATGAACCTGAAGAAATAATAAATCATCGATTCAGTGAATTTGTTTTTGAAGAAGATATTTCACTTGTTGAATCAAGGTATAAAAAAAGACTTAACAATGAACCAATTCCTCAGGTTTATCCTTTCAGGCTTGTGACAAAAAACGGGGAAAATGTCTGGTTTGAAATCCATGCAATAGAAATAATGTGGGAGGAAAGACCGGCTCACCTTGTTTTTTTCAACAATATAAATAAGAGAAAGCTTGCGGAAGAAGCTTTAAGCAAAAGAGAATCACAGATAAGAGCTGTTTTGAATGCAGTTCCTGACATGCTTTTTCAGGTAAGAAAAGACGGAACCATTTCAAGTTTTCGTCCTGCCAAGGTTTTAAAAACAGAGTATCCGGATGATTTTACAGGCAAGCACATAGCAGAAATTATTCCTGCAGAGCTTTTTGATGAATGTCTCAATAAGATAACAGAAGCATTTAACACAAAAGAGGTTGCTGTATTCGAGTTTCCTGTTGAAAATCTTGGAAGAAAAAGATTTTTTGAATCAAGAATTGTGGCATACAGCCATGAAGAAGTCCTGGCTTTAATAAGGGATATTACAAAAAGAAAGCTTAAGGAGGAAGCCTTAGAAAAAAATCAGGAATTTTTGCAGAAGGAACTTAAAAGGCTTAAGTCAAGCATTAAGGGAAGAAATCCCTTTGATGGAATAGTGGGACGCAGTAAAAAAATGCTCGATGTTTTTGATGAAATCTTAAAGGCTTCATCAGGTTCTGCCCATGTTATAATCCACGGCGAATCAGGTACCGGAAAGGAACTTGTTGCCCGTGCGGTTCATGATCTTAGCGACAGATGTTCCAGGGCTTTTGTTCCGGTAAACTGCGGAGCAATTCCGGAAAATCTTCTTGAAAGTGAGTTCTTCGGATACAGAAAAGGAGCTTTTACAGGAGCTTTGTCAGATAAAAAAGGGTTTATGGAGCTTGCAGACTCAGGAACCCTTTTTATGGATGAAATAGGAGAAATAAACCTTAATATGCAGGTCAAGCTTCTTCGGGCAATTGAAGGAGGAGGATTTATTCCGGTTGGAGGAAATGAAGTTATTACACCGGATATAAGAATCATTGGAGCAACCAATAAAAACCCCTTTGACCTTGTAAAACAAAAACTTTTAAGGGAAGATTTCTTTTACAGAATAAACATAATTCAGATAAACCTCCCACCTCTGAGAGACCGCCTTGAGGATCTTCCTCTTCTTGTTTATCATTTTCTTGAAAAATTCGGAAAGGGGGCAAACTTCCCATCCATTCCTTCGGCGGTAATGGACAGGCTCATGTCCCATTCCTGGCCCGGAAATATAAGAGAGCTCCAAAATGCAGTGCACAGATATGTAACCATGGGAAAAATAGAGCTTCCTACAATGGAAGTTCTTTCTGAGACAGAAGAGGACTTTTTTGACGAGCCAGGCGCAGGAACCGATTTAAAGAATGCTTTAAAGAATTTTGAAAAAAGGCATATTTTAAAAGTTCTGGAATCGAATAAATGGCAGAAAGGCAGAACCGCATCTCTTCTTGGAGTTCACAGAAAAACCCTTTTCAGAAAACTGAAAGAGCTTGGAATAGAATAGTCTAAAACTGTGGCATTTTTGTCTCAAACATATTTAATCTCTTCTTTTTAACCCTTTTCAATATAAATCTGTTTATTTTGTGGCAAATTTGCCACAAAAGCGGGTTTTTTATTTTTTTCTTATTTTAATTTTAAAATCTATAAATTTCAGTGTGTTAGCTCATGTTCCAAATGATGGCATATCCTTTGCTGTATACATATCCTTGTGAAAAGAAAAATTAAAACCTTAAGGTATGAAAGGATATGAAATGGATTACTCTGCAGAATACAAGAAAAAATGTGTTGATGCGGCAGAAGCTGTAAAAGTTGTAAAATCAGGTGATGTTGTAGATTACGGATTTTTCAACGGACGCCCTGTTGTATGCGACAAAGCTCTTGCAGACAGACATGAAGAATTAAAAGATGTTCTTGTTCACGGAGCAGTGACTCTTCCTCCTGTTCCTGAAGTTGTTCAGAAACCAGGCTCATTTGTTTACCATGACCTCCAGTTCAGCAAGATTTCAAGGGTTCTTCAGAAGGATTACAACCTTTGTTATTATTACCCGATTATGTATCATCAGGCTCCCTCATGGTTCAGGGAAAAGGTGGCTCCACACAGAAATGTTGTAATCTGTTCAGTATGTCCAATGGATAAAAGCGGATATTTTAATCTTGGACCTCACTGTTCAGCAACTCTGGCTGCAATGGAAGAATCTGACTATGTAATTGTTGAAGTAAACAAAAATATGCCTGTATGTCTTGGAGGAGCGGAAGAATCAGTTCATATTTCGGATGTTGATTTTATTGTTGAAGCTCCGTCTGATCTGAAACTTGTTGACCTTCCTGTTGCAGAACCTTCGGAAGCCGACAGAAAAATTGCGGAACATATAGTAAAATTTATTAAAGACGGTTCATGTATTCAGCTTGGAATCGGTGCAATGCCCAATGCCGTTGGTAAAATAATTGCGCAATCAGATCTGAAAAATCTTGGCGGACATACAGAGATGCTTTCAGATGCATATGTGGACATGATCGAATCAGGCAGAATGAACGGCAAGATGAAAAAATTTGACAAAAACCGTGTTCCATACACTTTTGCACTTGGAAGCAAAAGGCTTTATGATTTTATTGATAACAACCCCGCAGCAGCTTCCTATCCTGCAAGCTATACAAACGATCCCAAAGTGATTTCAGAACTTGATGATTTTATTTCAATAAATAATGCACTTCAGGTAGACCTTTATTCCCAGGTAAATGCTGAAAGCCTTGGAACAACACAGGTTTCAGGAAACGGTGGAATGTGGGATTTTGTTATAGGAGCCCAGTGGTCTAAAAACGGTAAAAGCTTTATCTGTCTTACATCTACATTCAAAGATTCAAACGGTAATGACCAGTCAAGAATCCTTCCTGTTTTTGAACCCGGCTCAATTGTAACAATTCCAAGGCATCAGACAGACTATATTGTAACTGAGTTCGGGGCTGTTCAGGTAAGAGCCCAGTCAACCTGGAAAAGAGCGGAGCTTGTCATAAGTATTGCACATCCTGATTTCAGGGAAGATCTCATAAAAGAAGCTGAAAAAATGAAAATCTGGAGAAATTCAAATAAAAAATAGGATTTAATCTCCTGACCGGAACGAAGGGAAGATCAGGTTCAAAAAGAACGGAGGAGCCGTTCCGGTTTAGGCTGAACAGTTAATAATTTTTAAACAATTATCACGGAGAGAAGAAAATTGAATAAACTTAAAATAACCGGGGTTCTGCTTTGTCTGATGATTTTTCCGATAAGTGCATCAGCAACATTTATTGACAATAATACAAACCTTAGTGCTGAATGGACAAGAATGCAGGCAAGAACAGGGTCTTTTGACTCAATGGATGCCATTACATACAACCCTGCGGGAACTGTAAAAATGGAAGACGGATTTTATCTTAGCCTTCAGAATCAGGTTCTTCCAAAGGCCTATTCCCACGAATATAACGGCGTAAAATATGAAGCAGACAATACCACAACTTTTGTTCCCGGCTTTTTTGCAATGAATAAAAAAGGGAAATGGTCTCAGTTTGCAGGAGTAAACGTTATAGGCGGCGGAGGATCTCTTGAGTATCCTGACAGCATTTATACAAAAATGGGAGCCGGCGCAGTAAACCTTACTCCGGGAATGGAAAGCATTTATACAAGTGTCTATATGGGACTGATTGCAGGAGGAGCCTTCAGTGTGAATGAAAAACTTTCAGTTTCACTTGCAGGAAGGCTTGTATATGGTCTTAACAGTCTTGAAATTGAAGATGGAGATGTTCTTGAACTTGAAAAAACAGCTGTTGGGTTTGCACCAATAATAGGTATTAACTATCAGGTGAATGAAAAGCTTAATATAGGTTTCAGGCATGAATTTAAAACATCCCTTGAATTTGAAGTTGATGAAATGAAAGGTTCAATGGCGCCTAAGATGCAGGCTTTGACAGGAATAAAAAAAGGGAACAAGGCCAGAAAGGATTTTCCGGCACTTTCAGCCCTTGGAGCTTCTTATATGATCACCAAAAAGCTTAAACTTGCAGCTGATTTTACATACTGCTGGAATGAAGAAGTAAACTGGGATGAAGATCCAAAAGGAGACAATGCCTGGGAGCTCGGTCTTGGAGCGGAATATGAAATTAAGGAAGGCCTTAAAATAAGTACAGGTTATTCATACGTTGATGCAGGGCTTGATGTTGACGATTACTCAACTGCCATAGGAAAAAACCCTTATCATCTTTTTGGGGGCGGTTTTATGATTTCTCCAATGAAGAATATGAATCTTAACTTTGGTGCAAGCAGGCTTTTCTATTATTAAAATACAGATTCCAGAGGAATAAAGTATGAAAAATAACTCTGTATTTTAGTCGCCGG
>JBFWJK010000166.1:0-7273 GCA_050253255.1 Desulfobacteraceae bacterium
TATTACGGAATAAAGACTGATACCTCCAATTTCCTGCGTCAGACTCTTCCTGAAGATATAAGAGCTTTTCAGTATCTTTTCAAATTT
The DNA here is from genome assembly GCA_050253255.1 of Desulfobacteraceae bacterium. GTDB lineage: Bacteria > Desulfobacterota > Desulfobacteria > Desulfobacterales > JACKCP01 > JACKCP01. Next base: position 88 of record JBFWJK010000166.1, read on the forward strand.
GCAAATATCCATCTTGAAAGACGAATAGATCAGGCAGAAGTTCCTCTTGAGTTTCTGCAGTATTATGAAAAGGCTTTTCATGGCAGAGTAATCAAGGGAAACAGGCTTTATGTCCATCTGGGAGATGTACCGACCCCAGATGTTCTTGTCCAGATTGCCGATTTTTTCATGAGAGTTGATAAAATAAACTGGACAATTGTTTCTGGCAACTGTGAAGAAAAAGTCATTGTTATTTTAAGAAATGACGGAATAAGAAAAAATGCAGGAAAAGTGGCTGAAGCAAGTTTTGGCGAATACGGTTCAGCCGGAGGGCACAGGGGAATGGCAAGAGCTGAGATAGGTTTTGGTTCCATTGAAAAATTTGTTTCGCCTAAAAATCAGAGAAAACTGGGGCTGTGGATAAGAAATCATATTGAACTCCGTGCAGGAAGAAAAAGGACTTGACCTTGAAAATTACTATTCTTGGCTCAGGAACATCTGTCTTTTCACTTGAAAGAGCCTCTTCCTCGGTTCTTGTCCAGACAAAAAGCCTGAATCTTCTCCTTGACGCAGGGACAGGATGTACAAGAAGACTCCTTGAAAAAGGCTTTGATATTTCATGTCTGAACGGAATTTTTCTTTCTCATTTTCATCCGGATCACAGTTCTGAACTTGTGCCTGTTCTTTTTTCACTTAAATATGGAAATAAATATGTCTCTGATGAAAAATTCCTTCTCCTGGGAGGCCCGGGGATCAACAACTTTTATAAGAAACTGAAAAATGTTTACGGGCACTGGATAGATCTGGAAGGAAGACTTGAAATTGTAGAATTCGATAAAAACAATGATGAAAAATTTGAATTTAATGATATAAAAATGGAAACATTCCCTGTAAATCACAGGCCTGAATCTGTTGCAGTCAAAATTACAAGTGAAAAGGGAAAGGTCTTTGTCTATTCGGGAGATATGGATATTACACCGGGATTTGAAAATTTCATAAAAAAAAGCGATCTTCTTGTTATTGAATCAGCCATGCCAGATCACCTGAAGGCAGAGGGCCATCTGACGCCTTCACTTGCAGCGGCAATAGCTTTGGAAGGTGATGTCGGAAAACTGGTTCTTACCCATTTTTATCCGGAGTGTGAAAGAGATGATTTCTTAGCCGGAGCTGAAAAGATTTTTAAAAAGAAAATAAAGCTTGCAGCCGATCTTATGGAGATAAAACTGTAAATGGAATATTATCCTGTATATTTAAATCTATGTGGGAAAAAAGTGCTTGTTGTCGGTGGAGGAAGTGTTGCGCTTAGAAAGACTAAAAGGCTTCTTGAGGCAAAAGCTTTTGTAAAGGTTGTGTCTCCAGTGTTTCATGAAGGTTTTGATGTGATCAAGTCTGACAATAACCTGATTTTAAGCCTGAAAGGATTTGAGGAAGAGGATGTCGTGGATTCTTTTCTTGTTTTTGCAGCTACTGATAATCGGGGATTGAATTTAAGCATTTCCGGTTTGTGTGAAAAAAAAGGTATTCTCTGCAATATTGCGGACAATACTGAAAAGTCAGGATTTATTGTACCTTCAAGTATTAAAAGGGGTGATTTAATGCTTGCTGTTTCAACCGGAGGGAAAAGTCCTGCTTTGTCAAGAAAGCTCAGAAAGGATCTTGAAAGGGAATTTGGCGATGAGTATGAAATCTTTCTTTATTTTTTAGGGGAAATCAGATGCGCAATCCTTGAAAAAAGCAGAGGGAATCCGGATAACAGAGATATTTTCAGGGAAATGGTTTTCGGTAATTTGTTGAATTCTATAAAAAAGAAGGATATTGAAGGAATAGAAAACGAATTAAAGGAGATTCTTGACAGCAGGGATCTTGCACAAGGTCTTATGGACAAGCTGCTTGAAGAAAAAAATGACTATTTTTTTGATGTGGAAAAAAACAGTTTCTGTTTTTTGTCTAAAGAGAGCGATATATGATTTTCGGAGCTTTGATACTTTTTAGTTTATCATTTTGTCTATATGTGTTTTCCCAGCTTAAGGGGAGTGCCGGTCTTAGAAAAACAGGCTTTATTTCCCTTTGCCTTGGGTTTTTATCGCTTGGCGGAGAAATTACGGCTCAGGGTATAAGCTTCGGATATATACCTGCCTTTGGTGTGAGAAATGCTCTGGTTCTGTCTGCTTTTTCTGTCTGCTTTTTTTTCATTATGCTCTTTATAAGATTCAGAGTTGATCTTCTTGGGGGGGCAGTTGCACTTTTTTCAGGGTATCTTACAGCAGGAGCTCTTTTTTTTGACAGATCAGGATATACAGGGCAGGAAGACCTGAGTCTTTTTATGACAGCCCTGCATGTTTTTTTTACTTTTTTTGCCAATGCCGCTTTTTTTTCCGCATTTGTAATTGGCATTTTTTATCTTGTACAGGAAAAAAACATCAAGCTTAAAAAACACGGAATAATATTTAAAAGGCTTCCATCACTTGAAGTGCTTGAATCATCAGGCAACTTCTGCATAACATGGGGTTTTTTCTTTCTTACTTTCGGTCTTGGAATCGGAATGATATGGTCCAAGCAGATTTTCGGCAAGTTTCTTATGATGGATGCAAAAGAGGTATGGTCATTCATTATATGGATTTTATATGCAGCGATTATTCACGGAAGGCTGACATCGAGATGGAGGGGCAGGAAAGCTGCTGTCATGGCAATTATCGGTTTTGTCATTGTCGTTTTTTCCTTTGTTGGAATAAATATGTTTATGGATACTTCCCATGGTGAATATTTTATGGGTAATTAAAATTTCGGGGTTAGTTTTATGAGTGTTTTAAATCAGCAGGAAATTGTTGTTGCAGGAATGAACCACAGAACAGCTCCTGTGGAAATAAGAGAAAAACTTTCTTTGAGCCAGGAAGAGATTGAAAATGCGCTCAATCTAATGAAAACCAGAAAAGCTTTCAAGGAGGCTTTTTTGTTTTCCACCTGCAACAGGGTTGAGGCTGTTTTTGTTTCAGACTGTCCTGAAGAAGGTTTTAAAAAGCTTTTTGAGATTCTTGCTCTTGTAAAAAATATCCCGATGTCTGAGTTTATTTCTTATTTTTACAAGCATAAAGGTTTTGATGCTGTAAGGCATATATTCAGGGTCTCTTCAAGTCTTGATTCAATGATTCTAGGTGAGCCCCAGATCCTTGGACAGGTTAAGACAGCCTATAAATGTGCAACTTCTGCAGGAAGTTCAAAGGTTATTTTAAACAGACTATTCCACAGGGCGTTTCAGGCGGCCAAAAGAGTCAGGACTGAGACAGGCATCGGAGGGCATGCTGTTTCTATAAGCTATGCTGCTATAGAGCTTGCAAAAAAAATATTTGGCAACCTCCTGAATAAAAAGGTGCTTTTGATAGGAGCAGGCGAAATGGCTGAGCTTGCTGTTGAGCATCTTGTACAGAATAATGTTTCACATGTTTATGTTGCAAACAGAACCTTTGAAAAGGGGCTTGACCTTGCCAAAAGATTTTCAGGGTCTGCCATAAGATTTGAGGAAGTGCTCTCAGCTCTTGAATGGGCAGATATCATTATTTCTTCAACTGGAGCGCCTGATTATATTCTCCATTTTAAGGAAATGAGACAGGTTATGAAAAAAAGAAAAAACCGTCCTCTTTTTTTCATAGATATTGCTGTACCAAGAGATATTGATCCGGAAATCAATAAAATTGATAATATTTATCTTTATGATGTTGATGATCTTCAGGATGTTGTCGAGGTCAACATGGAGGAAAGAAAAAGAGAAGCTGCTCTTGCTGAAGAAATTATTGACGAAATGGCATTGAAATTTCTCAACTGGAAAAAGAGCCTTCAGATTGTGCCTACAATAGTTGAACTTAGAAAAAAAGTTGAAGGTGCTGTAAAGTGTGAGGTTTTAAGAACCATGAAAGACAATAATCTTGAAAAGTCATTTGAAAGCGAATCAGTTGAAAGAATGGTTGATTCCATATGCTCACGCCTTTTGCATGATCCGATATCTTTTTTGAAAAATCCGGGATCTCATCGTGATGTTCAGTCGTACCTGCTCCTTGTTCGGAATCTTTTTAATCTTGATGATAAGAAAAATGAGGAATGTGAAGTTAAGAAGATTGGAAATTGATTAAATATTGATTTAAATGCTATCAATTGAGGTTAACGATGTTATTTTAACTTTACATTTGTCACTTGATTTGTTACCAAATCGATTTAACTTATATCTGATAGACTGAACCTAGATGAAAGGTGTAGCCCGATGAAAGAAAAAGATGTTCAGTATTTTAAAGAGATTTTAACAGAACAGTTAAAAGAACTTCTTGCCCATGGCGATAATACTGTGAGCGGAATGACAGAATCCAAGGAAAATTTCCCGGATCCTACAGACAGAGCTTCCCATGAGACAGACAGGAATTTTACTTTAAGAATCCGTGACAGAGAACATAAGCTTATAAAAAAAATAAAAAAAGCGCTTGAACGGATTGAAGAAGGGACATTCGGAATTTGTGAAGCCTGCGGCGAAGACATTTCAATTGAGCGGCTAAAAGCAAGACCTGTTACAACCGAATGCATTGAGTGCAAAACAAAAGCAGAAGCCAGAGAAAGAGCTCTCGGCATCTGAAAAGATGATAGACCTGCATATACATACAACTGCATCTGACGGTGTATACTCACCTTATGAAATACTGGAAATGGCTTCAGATTTATGTCTGGAAGCCATTTCCATTACAGATCACGATACTACAGAAGGTTCAAGACAGGCTCTCGAATTTGAGGGAGGCAGTTTCCCCGAAATTCTTACCGGTGTGGAAATCAGCACATCAGCTCCTGCAGAGTTTAATATTTCGGAAAGTATTCATATTTTGGGCTACAGAATCGACCTGAATGACGAGGCTCTGGAGCACGAACTTTTACTTTTGAGAAATTCACGCAAGGACAGAAATCCTCTGATGGTTGAAAAGCTTAAAAAAGAGGGTATTGACATATCTATGGAAATGCTTGAACGTTTTTCAGGGGATGTCCAGATAGGGAGAGCACATATTGGAAGATATCTTTTTGAAAAAGGCTATGTGCAAAATGTTGAAGAAGCATTCCAGAAGTATCTTGGAAAAGGTAAGTCCTGTTATGTCAATAAATATAAAATTCCAGTTGAAAAATCGATTGAAACAATTAAAGCCGCGGGCGGCGTTCCTGTAATTGCACATCCGGGACTTATAAAAAATTATGATAAAAACGACTTCAGGGTTTTTTTGGAATATCTGAGGGATCATGGACTGGAAGGAATTGAGGTTTTTTATCCTGCCCACATAAAATCTTTACGTTCATTTTTTTTAAATGAAGTTCAAAGACTGGGGCTTCTTGCCACAGGCGGAAGTGATTATCACGGTTATAAAAATGAAGGACTTGTTCCCGGCCGTGGAAGAAATAATCTTAAAATTCCATATTCTGTTTACAAATCAATAATAGAACGGTAAAAAAGTTTTTTTGGACTATTTACCTGAAAAGGTGACTTGTCATCTTTCCCGGTAAATAATCCCGAAACCTGGAGTTGATTTCTGTTAACTTAACTGAAAGGTAGTCATGGGATTGGTATCAGATGAGTATAAAAAACTTGAAAAAACAATAAGATATAAATTTAAGAATAAGAAAAACTGCTTTAATGCCCTTTGTCACAGTTCTTACGCCAACGAGTCGAGTGAACCGGTAAAAGATAATGAAAGGCTTGAGTTTCTTGGAGACTCGGTTGTAAATCTTGTTGTCGGAGATATGCTTATGAAGCATTTTGCAGATATGGATGAGGGCAACCTTTCCAGAATTAGAGCAAATCTTGTAAATGAAGTAATGCTTTCAAAGCTTGCCAGAAAGATTTCCCTTGGTGAATATCTCAGGCTTGGAAAAGGTGAGGAAGGTTCAGGGGGAAGAGAAAAAAGTTCTATTCTTGCCAATGCGTTTGAAGCGCTTGTTGCTGCAATCTATAGAGACGGCGGATTTGAAAAAGCCTATAAAATGGTGGAATTCATGTTTTCTCCGGTAATTGACAGTGCAGGAAAACCTGAAAACTATCTTGATCCCAAAAGCAGGCTTCAGGAACTTGCTCAGATGAAATATAAGGAACCCCCTGTTTATAAGGTGGTATCTGAGTCGGGACCTGATCATGATAAGGTTTTTAAGGTTGAAATGTCCATTGCAGATATAAAGGCTACAGGAAAAGGCCGCAGTAAAAAAGCTGCAGAGCAGGAAGCTGCAAAACAGGGGCTTGTTAAGATTGACGATGAATAATGAACCTCTTGTAATACCTGTTTTTATTCCCTTTCACGGCTGTCCCAATAAATGTTTTTTCTGTAATCAGAATGCTGTTACAGGACACAGTGCTCCCGTGATGCCCCAAAAAGATGAATTAATATCATATTTTAAGAATTTTCTTTCATATACAAAAAATAGTGAACGCCCTGTTGAAGTAGCATTTTTCGGGGGGAATTTTCTGGGTATGGAAAATGACCTGATTTTAAAATATCTTGAAATTGCAGAGTCCTTTTGTAATGAGGGCGGTGACAGGGGGATTAGATTCTCCACAAGGCCCGACACTATTTCTCAGGAAAAACTGAAGTTTGTATCAGGGTTCAGGATCAGAACAATTGAGCTTGGAATTCAGTCAATGGATGACAGGGTGCTTAGAAAATCAGGGCGCGGTCATACTTCATGCGACTCTTTGAATGCAGTGGATCTTATAAGAAAGCACGAAAATGTTAATCTGGGCCTTCAGATTATGCCCGGAATGCCCGGAGAGACAAGGAAAAGTATTTTTAAGACAATTAAGTTTCTCAAATATTCTAGACCTGAATATCTCAGGATTTATCCGCTTGTTGTTTTAAAAAATACTCAGCTTGAAAAGCTATACAGAAAAGGCCTTTTCAGTCCGATGGAACTCAGCAGTGCTGTGGAGGTATCTTCTCTTATAAGGGATTTTTCCATTAAAAATCAAATCAGGGTTATTAGAATGGGGCTTCCGTCTGAAGCGGCTGAACAGGAAAATATAATTGCAGGCCCCTGGCACCCGTCATTTGGTGAGCTTGTTATTTCAAGAAGTTTTTATAAAAAAGTATCCATAAAGATTATTGTTTCAGGGAAACAGACATCAGGGAATGAACTTGAGATTTTTATCAATCCTTCCTTTGAATCTGCAGCCAGAGGTCTTAAAAACAATAATGTTTCG
>JBFWJK010000167.1:0-7179 GCA_050253255.1 Desulfobacteraceae bacterium
AATGGGTTGATCAGGTTGTTTCATATGCAAGGGAAAATAACATCAGGGCAAGCGGTAAAAAGGAAGAGGCCGTTATTTTTACAGAGTGGCTTGAATAGGAATTCCCTGAAAATAATTATCTGTTAATTATTTCTTCCAAAACAGATAAAAAAAGAAAAATATATAAAAAAATTAAGGAAAAAGGTGAAATCATCAATTGTCTTATTCCTGCTGGAAGCAGGAAGGCAGACAAGGATGCAAGACAGGCTGCGGCAAAAAAAATTGTTTTTTCAGAACTTGAAAAGGCAGGTAAAAATACAAGAATTAATCCTGACACTTTGAATCTTTTGCTTGAATATTCGGGAGACGATTTCAGAACCCTTGTAAAAAATCTTGATCAGGTGATAATTTATTCGGGGGCAAAAAAAACAATTACAAGCGAGGATGTAAGAAAGGTTCTTGGCAGAACAAGAGAAGACCCTGTTTTTGCCTTTACAGGTGCAGCTGCGGAAAGAAATATTGATGACACTCTTTTTTACATGTATTCCCTTGTATCAGCCGGGTATCATCCTCTGCAGATTCTTGCGGCGCTTTATAACCAGTTTTCAAATCTTCTTATTGCTTACGAGTTTTTAAGCTGTCTTTCAGGAAGATATTCACCGGATATGAATTACAATTTTTTTCTTGATTCTGTAGTTCCCCATATTGAAGATTATGATAATAGTTTTTTAAAAAAAATTGATGATCTTAATATAAAAAAATCAGGCAAAGACAAAGGGTATCTGGTTTCCGGAGGGAAAAAAAGTTATTATCCTGTTTTTCTTCTTTTCAGGAATGCCTTGAAATTTAAAGTAAGTGAATTGAAAGATGCCTTGATTGAGCTTGGTGAAGCTGACCATGCAATAAAAAACGGTTCAGACCCGATGAAGACAATGGAAAATTTTATTTTCAGGTTCGTCGTGCCGGGGCAATAAAAAAAGCACAGATAAAAATTAAATTTTTTTTAAGCTGTGCTTTTCTGAGTATAAGTATCTGAGAAAGGATTTAATTTTTTTCTAACTAAAAAAAGGTTGAGTCTAATCTTTTTTTGATTTTAAATCCTTGTTGAGTTTTTCAAATAAAAGTTTTTGTTTTTCTTTCTGCTTTTTTTGGAACTCTTCAATTTCCTTTGTTTTGTTTTTTTGTTTTTCCTGGAAATTTTTCAGCTCGCTGTCAAGCTTTGCGGCCTGTTTTTCCCTTGGAAGATTTTCGATTAAAGTATGGTCTGCTACAGATACTTTGAAATTATGATCTTTTTCTATTATATTAACTATGTTTTTTTCTTCCAGTTTTCTTAATACAAAAAGTATTTCTTCCTGGGAAATGTTTATGAGTTGTGAAATTTCCTTTACTGAAGCCGGAAAACCATTGTTTTTGTATTCAATTACCCTGGAAGCTGATATCAGAAGATGAGCTTTATTGTATAAGGACATGTTTTTCATTTGTGTAGCCCCTTGTGTTTTTATTTGGCGGACTTGACATAATACCCAAGTGAGAGTATCAGTTCTCTTTAAAAAAAGTCAAATCCAAAGATAAAAACCAGACTAAATAAAAATTAATCAGGAGGAGTAAGATGACTGAAATTATTGATATTAATGCAAGAGAAATTCTTGATTCAAGAGGAAACCCGACTGTTGAAGTTGACATTCTTCTTGAATCAGGAGCTTTCGGACGCGCAGCTGTTCCATCAGGTGCTTCAACTGGTGCAAGAGAGGCTCTTGAACTTAGAGATAAAAACGAGGATTACTATCTGGGAAAAGGTGTTACAAAGGCAGTGGACAACGTAAACGGACCTATTGCCGAAGCTGTTATAGGTCTTGATGCCGCAGATCAGAGAACCCTTGACAGAATTCTTGTTGAACTTGACGGAACCGACAACAAATCCAAATTCGGGGCCAATGCACTTCTTGGTGTTTCAATGGCCGCTGCAAGAGCAGCAGCTCAGGCACACGGACTTCCTCTTTACAAGTATATAGGAGGAATAACAGCCTATACTCTTCCTGTCCCAATGATGAATATTATAAACGGTGGAGCTCATGCGGCCAACAATCTTGATATTCAGGAATTCATGATAATGCCTGTTAGTGCTGCTTCCTTCAGGGACGCTCTCAGAATGGGTGCAGAAGTGTTTCATAACCTTAAAAAAATCTTAAAGTCCAAAAATTACAATACTGCCGTAGGTGATGAAGGCGGTTTTGCTCCTGACCTTGGCTCAAACAGAGAAGCTCTTGAACTTATTTCAGAAGCAGTGTCAAAAGCCGGGTACAGCCTTGGGACAGATATTCTTCTTGCCCTTGACTGCGCTGCAAGCGAATTTATGGAAAACGGAAAATACAATTTAAAGGGTGAGGGAAAAGTCTTGTCTTCCTCCGAGCTTGTTGATTACTATGAAGGTCTGGTAAATGACTTTCCTGTTATTTCAATTGAAGACGGGCTTGCAGAGGATGACTGGGAAGGCTGGGCTTTGCTCACACAGAAAATAGGTAAAAGAATTCAGCTTGTTGGCGATGATCTTTTTGTAACTAATCCAAAAATACTTGAAAAAGGAATAAAGGAAAAAGTCGCAAATTCAATTCTTATAAAGGTCAACCAGATAGGAACTCTATCAGAAACTCTCGATGCGGTTGCAATGGCAAAAAGAGCAGGGTATACAACTGTTATTTCTCACAGAAGCGGTGAAACAGAAGATTCTTTTATTGCTGATCTGGCTGTGGGGCTTTCAGGTATGCAGATAAAAACAGGTTCACTTTCAAGAAGTGACAGAATTGCAAAATACAATCAGCTTTTGAGAATTGAAGAAGAGCTTGGAGCTCAGGCTGTTTATCCTGGTAATATTTTTATTCAGTAATTGATCAGGACATGATTTTTTTGTTTGATAAAGTCCTGATTGTCATGACCTGTCAGTCTTTGCTTTCAGTCTGACAGCAGAATTGGCATAAAAACGGTTTTCGTTCATTGAGTACTAAATTTAAATTTAAAAATGCGGCAGTACAGATTCTGCCGCATAAGAAATGCCGGTGGATATGACAAAATCAAGATTTATTTTTTTACTTGTTATTCTTTGTTTTTTCAGCAGTTCAGAAATTTTTGCCTTTGTTCCCGATTCCAAGAACCTTTTAAATTTCATGCTCAAGAAAAAAGGCAGCTGCGGTGCATATTTCAGTGCTGAAAATTCAGATATATTTTCTTTTGAAGGAGATAATATATCCGAAGCAAAAATTGATCTGTACTACTCATGTTCAGGTTATTTCAGGGCCCAGTGGGAAACCGGGGCTAAAATGCTTTACATGGAATCCCTTACAAGTGCCATGACAGTACTCGGGGATGAGGCAGTATCAAAAAATCCTTCAGAATATTTTTTGTTCAAGGATATATTCTGGCTTTCCGACGGTGAAAAACTGATGGAGCTTCTTTACAAAAGAGGGTGCGATCTATCAAAGGTCAGATTTGACAAAATGGACGGAAGAATCTGTTATGTTATCGGAGAAATTGATAAAAATTCAAAAAAAGATCAGGCAGAGCTCTGGATTGACAAGGAAAGCTTTCTTCCTTATTTTTACAACCTGATTTTTAAAGGCGGAGAATCTTCATTCAAGTTCAGACATTATTTCAAATCCGGCGGTTTAGTGTATCCCAAAACAACTGAAATATTCATTAAGGATGTTTTAACAAGAAAAATAGACGTTAATTTTTTAAATTCATCTTTTGAACCTGATTCCAGCAATTTTTTCATTATAGACAAGTTTCTGAATTTATATAAAAAATCTGATTCAGGTTTTGAGGATGAGTTTATCGGAGGAAGCGATTCCATTGAAAAAATTTTTGAATAGATATATTAATCATATTTGTTTACCGGAAGTTGAAGTAAAAAGGCAGTATTTTTTTTAAATAAATCAAAATTATAAGGCAGATTATGGCTGGAAATCCGAATAAATATATTTTTGTCACAGGAGGAGTTCTTTCATCTCTGGGGAAAGGGCTTGCATCAGCAGCGATTGGTGCTCTTCTTGAAAACCGGGGGCTTAAGGTTACAATTCAAAAGCTTGATCCCTATATAAATGTAGATCCGGGCACAATGAACCCTTTCCAGCACGGTGAGGTGTTTGTCACTGACGACGGTGCAGAAACTGATCTTGATCTTGGTCATTATGAAAGATTTATTTCTGCAAGACTTACAAGCGACAATAACTTCACTACAGGAAAAATTTACAACTCAGTTATAAGCAAGGAAAGAAGAGGAGAGTACCTTGGAGGTACGGTTCAGGTAATTCCCCACATAACTGATGAAATAAAATCAAGCATTAAAAAAGTAGGCGACAATGTAGACGTTGCAATAATCGAGATCGGAGGCACAATAGGCGATATCGAGTCCCTCCCTTTTCTTGAAGCGATCAGGCAGATGAAGGCTGACGTTGGTAAGGAGAATGTATTATACATTCATCTTACTCTTGTTCCCTATATTAAAACTGCAGGCGAACTTAAAACCAAACCAACACAGCACAGTGTGAAAGAGCTGAGAAGTATAGGTATTCAGCCTGACATTCTGTTATGCAGAACCGAGCAGTATCTTACAGATGACCTGAGAAAGAAAATTGCACTTTTCTGTAACATAAATCAGGATGACGTAATTACTGCAATAGATGTCGACTGCATTTATGAGGTACCTGTTGTATATAACCGTCAGGGGCTCGATGATAAAATTCTTTCGCATCTCAACATATGGGCAAGGGCTCCGAGACTTGAAAACTGGGAACAGCTCATATACAGGTTCAAGAATCCAAAGGATGAAATAACAATAAAGATTGTCGGTAAATATACAGATCTTACTGAATCCTACAAGAGCCTGAATGAAGCTCTTATACATGCAGGAATTTCAAACAATGTAAAAGTAAATCTCGATTTTATCGATTCTGAAACAATTAGATCCGGAAATGTGGCTGAAAAGCTTTCAGGAGGCGACGGTGTTCTTGTCCCTGGAGGTTTTGGATACAGAGGCGTAGAAGGGAAAATTGAAGCTGTCCGCCATGCAAGGGAAAATAAAATTCCGTTTTTTGGAATCTGCCTTGGAATGCAGGTTGCCGTGATTGAATATGCCAGAAATGTTGCCGGACTTAAAGATGCAAACTCAACAGAATTTGATCAGAAAGCAAAAGATCCGGTAATTTATCTCATGACTGAATGGTTCAATGAAAAAACAGGAATTATGGAATTAAGAGACGAAAATTCTGATAAAGGCGGAACCATGAGGCTTGGAGCATATCCATGCGTACTTGAGGACAATACAAGGGCTTTTGAGGCATACACCAGAACTGAGATTTCTGAAAGGCACAGGCACAGATATGAATTCAACAATGCCTACCTGAAGCCTTTAAGGGAAAAAGGGCTTGTGATAAGCGGAATGTCTCCTGAAAAGGATCTGGTTGAAATTGTGGAAGTAAAAGATCATCCATGGTTTCTTGGGTGCCAGTTTCACCCTGAGTTCAAGTCAAGGCCCATGGACTGTCATCCTCTTTTCAGGGAGTTTATCAAGGCATCATTCAAGTTTAAGAAATCGAAAAAATAAAACTGATTTTATAGTTTACAGAAAAGAAAAGCTCTGAAATTTTCAGAGCTTTTCTTTTTTCATAATTTTTAAAAATATTTATTTTGCTGCTTTTGCAACTATCTGTTCTACAATTTTTTCATATGAGAGCCCGAAAAGATCTTCTGTTGCAAGAAGGTTTAAAAGACTGTTATTCCACTTGATATTGTTTTCCTGTACATTATTTTTGATTCTTTCAAGTTTTCCTCCCAGAGCTCTTGCCCTGAGATAAAGAGGAACTTCTTTTCTGAATTCAATTTCAAGGGAAAGAAGGTATTCGAGTCTGTTATGCTTTTCAGTATCCTCCTTTGCTGAGGCAGGTACAACAAGGATAGGCCGTCCGTCTTTCTGGCCTCTTCCGATAAAGACATTTCCTTCCCTTGCAATTATTCGTTTGGTTCCTTTCAGGCTGTGGTCGGTATCAGCTCTGGAAGGGAGATCCTTCAATGAACCGTATTTCTCAACAACTGAAATTCTTGTTGCTTCAACAGGTTCACCAAGAATGTTGAGATCATCGATTTTATAGAGAACATAGCCTTTTATACTGTTTATTACCTCCTGAAGATTTTTTATTACTACAAGATTCTGAGGAGTAATCTGAGAAAGAGATATATTTGCAAGCTCAAGTGTTTCAAAGACAAGGCCGGCAGGTTTCTCTGATATTCTGCTTGTTCCTACGGTAACCGTCTTGGCCTGATGTTTTATTGCGTCTATTGGCCTTGATAAAAGATCTGTTGCAGTTGAAAGCATTTCAAGAAGTTTGTTTGTCATGTTGGCTGGTGTGCCTTTGACAGAAAAATCTATATAAAAATCAGAGGCATTGAGACGTCCGTAAAGATAATTCAGAATAAGAACCAGATCAGATGTAAAATTTGCCGGAAGTATGGAAAAAAAGTTTTTCCCTTTCTGACGTTTTCTGAACTCATTGTAAAAAAGAGCAATTGATTCCTTGAACTCTTTTTCAAGTATTACCTCGAATAATTCCTTGTTCTGAGATTCCAGTGAATTTATTGTGTCTTCAATATTTTTTCTGTGGTTGAAAAAGAATTTCGAATCCTCATTAACAGATTTTGCAGCGTAATATCCCCAAAGATGACCGGCAAGGGTTACAAGAACCGGAGAAAGATTTTCCCCTGCGTCAGGAATTCTTATAACTGCATCAGAGTCCTTGTCAAACCTCTTGTCATTTTCACCAGCAAAAACAATTGTTGTAGACTTATGCGCCTTGAAAATGGCATTGTCCTTTATGATGTCAGTCAAAACTGATTCCCTTGCTCCCGCAGCACAGACGAGTATAAGAGGTTCTGAAGACAGATCTATATGTTTTTTATCCTCAACATAATCAGATGAAATTGTCCTGTAGCAGAGTTCGCTCAGCTTTATTCTTATTTCATCAGAAGCAGCTTTGTTCGGGCCGCTTCCAACTGAAGCCCAGTAGGTCTTTTTATATGCGTTTTCATCGGCTGCTTTTTTGATCTGATCTTTTGAAGCCAGTACTTTTTCCATCTGTTCCGGAAGGCCTGAAAGTTTAGAGAGTTCCTCCGATATAAAGGAATCATCTCTTGAACCCATTATGTCGG
>JBFWJK010000168.1:0-7177 GCA_050253255.1 Desulfobacteraceae bacterium
TCCATTTGCAGACGAATCGTTTGATATTGTAATCTGCTCCGAAGTTATGGAACACATACCCGATGACGACAGGGCTGCATCTGAAATTCTCAGGGTTCTTAAAAAAAACGGAACTCTTGCTGTAAGTGTGCCGAGGATGTGGCCTGAAAAAATATGCTGGATGCTTTCAGACGATTATTTCAATGCAAACCAGGGCCATGTGAGAATTTACCGTAAAAACACGATCAAAAATATCTTTAAAAATAAAAACTGCAGATTCCTGAGATATCATTTTGCGCACAGTCTCCACTCACCGTACTGGTGGCTCAAATGTCTTGTAGGACCAAGACGTGAAGACAGCAAAGCAGTCAATATATATAAAAAATTTCTTGAATGGGACATTATAAAAAAGCCTTTTCTTACAAGATTTCTTGACAGGGTTTTAAACCCGGTCTGCGGTAAAAGCATAGTTTTGTATTTTCAGAAAAAATAGCCGGGGTGATAAATGGACAGAGAAGAAATAAAATCGATAGTTTTAAAATACCTTGAAGCGTTCAACAATTCAGATTTTGAATCGATGTCCAAAGTTCTTTCACCCGGTGTTACATTTGAAAATCTCACCCAGGAAGCTTCCATAGTCAAAACCGAAGGAATTGAAGAATTCATTGAAATATGCAGATCTTCAGCCTCCATGTTTGAATCAAAGAATAAGACAATGATAACAATTGCTGTTGAAGACAATACTGCAACAGCTGAAATATTCTTTGACGGGGTTCTTGCAGCAGATCTTTCAGAAGAGGTTTTAAAAGGAGATGAAATAAGAATCGAAGGATATACAGAATTTGAAATATCTGAAAACGGTCTGATTTCATCAATCAAAGACTACAGCAGATAACAATTGAAATATTCTTTCTTTGAAAATATTCCGGCTCAAATCAAGGATGAACTATTTGAAACAATAATTGAAGAAAAACAGATCAGGATTGAAAGAATTGTTTCATCCGGAACGCCCTGCCCCAAAGATTTCTGGTATGACCAGCATTCAAATGAGTTTGTAATTGTTCTCAAAGGCTCTGCCCTTATTCAGTTTGAAAAGGATTTTAAAACAGTTTACCTGAAAAAAGGCGAGGCACTGGACATAAAAGCCAACGAAAAACACAGAGTTCTTGCAACACATCATGAACAGAAAACTGTCTGGCTTGCTGTACACTACATTTAACCGCAGCTTAAATCTGCCTGTTTAGCATCATTACCTCTTTAAATTTTTTTTATACTCCCTAACTTATTAAAAAAGGGGAAAAAAATGAACACATACATAAAAATAATTTTTGTACTGATATTTTTTTCGGCACCTCAGACAGTTTTATCTCAAACTGATAAAAGAGAGGAAACAATGATGGCGGATAATTATAAAACAGCTGCATTTGCAGGCGGATGCTTCTGGTGCATTGAGCATGCATTCCATAATATTCCCGGAGTCTATGATGCTGTCTCCGGATACATGGGAGGAAGTACGGAAAATCCTTCTTACGAAGAAGTATCCTCAGGAAAAACAGGTCACTTTGAGGCTGTACTTATCAAGTACAGTCCTGATGAAACTGATTTTGAAAAACTGATCGATTTTTTCTTTTTGCAGATCGACCCTGCCGACAGTTCAGGATCTTTTGCAGACCGGGGCTCACAGTATAAGTCAGCAATTTTCTATAAAACCGAAGAAGAAAGGATCATAGCCCAGAAAAAAATTGAAAACCTCAATAAATCAGGTCTTTATGACAAACCTGTGGCAACAGAGGTGATAAAATTCACAAAGTTTTACACTGCTGAAGAATATCATCAGGATTATCACCAAAAAAATCCTTTGAAATTTCAAATGTATAAAAAAGGATCAGGCCGGGAAGCATATACAAATTCAATTAAGGAAAAAAAAGCTAAATCTTTGAAGGCAAAATATTATTCATCAGAGAAGCTGAAAAAACAACTTACTCCGCTCCAGTATAGTGTGACACAGGAGGACAAAACTGAACCGCCCTTTAAAAATGAGTACAACGACAATAAGGAAAAAGGGCTTTATGTGGATATAGTTTCCGGCAGGCCTCTTTTTTCATCAGAAGACAAATTCGATTCCGGTTCAGGATGGCCGTCATTTACAAAACCAGTAAGCCCAGACGCATTATATGAAAAAACAGACACAAAATTTTTCATGAAAAGGACTGAAGTAAGAAGCACTTCATCAGATTCTCATCTTGGCCATGTTTTTGACGACGGCCCAAAACCCGATGGGCTGAGATACTGAATAAATTATGCTTCACTTAAGTTCATCCCCTATGAATAGCTTGATGAGTACGGACTTTCACAGTACAATGGATTGTTTGAAAAAAAATAATTAATCTTTAAGACCGCTTTTTTCAGGTCTTTTTTTTAACGGCTGCAATTATTTTTTTTGCAGCCGTCATCCTCAAAAAAAATTTTTTAAAAAAAGTTTGTAAACAAGCAAATAAAATTATAATTTTCTAGAAGCCTTAAAAAAATTTAATATTATTTTTTTTCTGGAACTGTCATTCAGACCCTGAGAGCCGGCCATGTTTTAAAAACCGGTTGTATACCGGATTAAAACTGAAATCCTCTTTGGCTGCATATTTTTAAATATAAGTATTTCAAGCCATAGACAGCTGCTTGATTTAAAATGTCGTCTGCTCAGTTCACTTAAATGCTTGAAAAGTTATTCTCCAGTAATTTCTGAAAACAACCAATTTCATGAGGGAAAAATGGATCTTAATAAAAACACATCAGTTTTTTTTGATCTGATAAAAAAGAAATCACCGTTAATTCACAATATCACAAATTTCGTTGTAATGAATTCTTCAGCAAACATTCTTCTTGCAGCAGGGGCATCTCCTGTAATGGCCCATGCAGTTGAGGAAGTGGAAGAAATGTCTTCATATTCAGATGCACTGGTTCTTAATATAGGCACACTTTCTGAAAAATGGATTGATGCTATGATAATGGCCGGCAAAACCGCAAACAGAAAAAATATCCCTGTAATCCTTGATCCTGTCGGTTCCGGAGCAACAAGATTCAGGACTGAAACAGTCAAGAGAATTTTAAGTGAAGTTCATGTAAATGTTTTAAGAGGAAATATTTCAGAAATTTTTTCACTGTCCAATGAAACTGTAAAAACCAGGGGCGTTGATTCAGGAATAAATGAAATCAGTGATGAAATAATTGAATGCGCAAAGGAAATTTCAATAAAAACAGAATCTGTTGTTGCAATATCAGGAGAAAAAGACCTGGTCACAAACGGCAGACAAATCCTTGCAATTGAAAACGGGACTTCCCTCATGACTAAAGTCACAGGACTTGGATGCGGTCTTTCGGCAGTTATTGGAGCTTTTTGTGCAGTATGTGAAAAGGACATAGTAAAAGCCTGCGCCTGCGGTTTTGCATATTACGGAATATGCGGTGAACTTGCCTACTCGGTTTCAAAAAAGCCCGGATCATTTTATGTGGAATTTATCGATTCACTCTACTCTGTGACAAAGGAGCAGTTAGACAGGAACTCACGTATAAAACAACTGAACGGATAAAATCATGAAAAAAATATTCTTTTCTATTCTTCTTATCTGCTTTTGCTCATCCTACTCAAATGCTTCTCCTGCTGTTCCTGCTGCTGTTCCGGCTCAGACAAAAATAAGACAGGGAAGCGCGCTTTTTTTTACTCTTTATTTTTACAACACTTCTGATGAGGAAAAAGAAGCCCAGCTCAGAAACAATCTTGAATGTTATCTCACAACTGACTCGAAGTTTGTATCGACAACTGCTGTTTCAGTAGAAAGGATCGAATCAGAAACACTTGTTCTTGAAAAAGATGATTTCAGGGTTTTAAACTACAGGCTGGAACTCCCCCAGTCTCTTACAGGAGAAATACGGGTCACAACTGCACTTTATCCAGAAATTGAATTTTCTATAATATCTGTAAAAAGTTCTGAATTTGACAAGGCATCTTATAAAACCTATGACTCAATGCTTCATCTTTATCAGCCGTATCTTGAAAACCTTACACCATACAAACCTATTTATTTTCTCATAGGAACCGACCCCAGAGAAAGCAAGTTCCAGCTCAGCTTCAAGTACAGGATACTCGACAACGACAGCAGAACAGGACAGAAATATCCCTGGCTCAAGGGTTTTCATTTCGGCTATACACAGACTTCATTCTGGGATCTTAAATCCGAGTCGATTCCTTTCAAAGACACAAGTTACAAACCTGAACTCTTTTTCATATCACCAAATATAATGACTCCGGAATATAAGAAATACAGATTTTTCATGCAGACAGGCCTTCAGCACGAATCAAACGGCCGTGACGACGAAGAATCGAGAAGTACAAATTTTTTATATATTAAACCTATGTTTCTTTGCTTTGCAGATAAAAGACCCTACGGACTTTTAATTTCACCTAAAATATGGGCTTATGTTAACAATGAAGATGAGACAAACAGAGATCTGTATAAATACAGAGGATACTTTGAGCTCGAAGTTGCAGTTGGAAAAGCTGACAGCTTTCTTCTTGAATCATCATTTTACAGGGGGAGCAAGGGAGGATCTGTCATAGTTGACTTTTATTATCCAATGCATAAAATTTTCACTAATTTTGACATATATTTTCAGGCGCAGTACACAAATGCTCTTGCAGAGTCTCTTCTTAACTACAAAGAAAGAAATGAATCTTTCAGACTTGGATTTGCAATAGTAAGATAAAAAGGAGGTAAATATGAATTTTAAAAAACATCTGTCTTTGTTTTTTTGTCTGATCATGATTTTTTTTATTTCGGCCTGTGCAACAATAGGCAGTGATTTCCCATCGGAAAAAGTCCCTTTGATAAAAACCGGAACAACAACAAAAACACAGATAGAGGAAATGTTTGGAAAACCATGGAGAACAGGAATGGAAAACGGTGAAAAAACATGGACTTATGGCTTCTATAAATACCGCCCCATAGGCGAGGATTCAACCAAGGATCTTTTTATAAAATTTTCAGACGACGGAACTGTTTCATCATACAGTTTCAACACAACTGAACAGGAAAAGAAAAAAATTTCCGACTAAAAATAAAACCGGCTGTATGAATTTATGCGGCCGGTTTTATTTTCAGCTCAAACTTATTCTCCTGCAGCTGTTTCTTCACTCACAAACTTAAATTTTTCAATTATTTTCAAAGCAAATTTTTCTCTTGATTCATTGCTTCCGAGCCTGAATTTTCTTAAATAACCCTTCATTTTTTCAATATCTCCGGTTTCAGCAAGATAAACTGTACAGAAATAATAAATACAGACACCTTTGCTTATTGCAGAATATGATGATCTCCCCTTTAAATGCTCTTCAGCCAGTTTTTTAACAATTTCCGAAAGCCGGCCAAGATTTATCATCAGTTTTTCAAAATCTATTATTCCGGCATACTTAAGTTTTTCCACAAGAGATTCTATGAACCATTCTTCATGTTCAAGTTCAAGTCCGGTTCTTTCACTGATATCCATATCAATACTTTTAACAAGATCGCTTCTCTCTATAAAGTTTATCAGAGAAATCTTATCAATATATTTATCAACGTATTCTGAATCTTCAATTTTGGCCTTGTATTTTCTGAGTTCAGACCTCAGGTTGTTGAATTCTTCATCAGCAAGCTCAAGAAGACCTGAAAGCCTGGAAAAACGCCTTCTCATTTCAAAAGGGATTGAATATTTGCTTTTATATCCCAGATCATGTTCAATTTCTGCCCAGGCATGCTGCAAAATAGATCTGATCTGAATCTCAGCCTTTAAGTCCTTTAAAAACCTGCAGTCTGTCCCTGTCATATCTGAAGTTGAAAGGCTGACAACATAATGAAGTGAAAGATAACCGAATCTGTCAGGGTCTTTTATCTCTCTTTTGTCAATGGAATTTTCTGTGTCTACAATGAATTTACGTTTTACAATTTCTGAAACCCTGTCGACATCCTCACTGAAATATGTCGTAACTCTAAGTCCTGCCACATCGGTTATGTCGGATAAATCCTTGTATACGGCATCAGGTCTGTTGATTTTTTTTATAAGACTTTTCTTTGACTTTACCCTGCTGTGAATTGAATTGATGTACAGGCCTTCCTTGATCAGAATATCTTCAAGAATAAACCGGATTCTTTCACAAAACCTTATATAATGCTTTAATTTTCTGTCATATTTTTTAACAATCAAATCATTTGCTGCCATTCAGTATCACCAGAAATTTTAATTTTAGTCCAGTCCGCAAATTTCCTGATTTCACTTTATGAACGTCAAACCTGGAAAAAGCTCTAAAAAGGTTCAGACAATAAATCCAAAAACCTGTTAGTATTTACTATTATATAAATTTTTTCAAAACCAGAACTTTTTTGTCTTTGAAGGGATATAAATTAAAAAACCCCCGCATAAATAGCGGAGGTTTTTTTAAATATATTTTATAAGAAAGAGTAGTTTTATCCTGCTACATCAATCCCAGGATCACATCCAAGCTTCGGATCAGGATTTTCGCACTTGAAATTATTTTCTCTTACATCAGTGTGTCCTTTTTCAAGTTCTTCTCTTGTCTCAATGTAGTTTTCAACTTTATTTTCTGCCATTTCACACCTCTTCATGTTATTCATTGAGCTGTAATCAGCTTTAGCAATAAATTAAGCATAGAAAGAACTAATTCAAGTAGGCACGGCTAATTTTTTTCAATTTTTATAAACTGGACTCCAATAAGGGAGACAAAACTCAGTACTGCCCCTGCAATAAATGGAATCTTATAATTTATCATCCAAAGAGCTCCTCCAATTGCAGGAAGTATTACAGCAGCAATGTGATTGATTGTAAAACCAACAGCCATGCTCGGTGCAATATCTTCTGTATCTGCAATTTTCTGAAAAAAAGTTTTTATGGCTATGGCAAAATTATAAAAAACATGATCAAGAATATATAAAATACCGACCATAATTTTACTGTCAACACAGGCGTAAGCAATAAAAATGAAGAGCAGTGAAAAATATTCAAGAGACAAAACCTTCCTCTCACCATCCCTGACTATTGCCTTACCAATATATGGGCTCAGATAAAAATTTATTATATTGTTCACAATAAAAAGAATTGCTATCTCCTGAACACTGAACCCGAATTTTTTCACAAGAAGAAAAACTGCAAAGGC
>JBFWJK010000169.1:0-7158 GCA_050253255.1 Desulfobacteraceae bacterium
CAATACATTCAGATCATCTTCAATACCTGCTTCACTGAAAAAGGCTTTTGAAAATGGTCCTGTCAGCAGATAAAAAACAGCCGGTTATAGGATTCATGGGAGGGGGAACCGCCTCTCCCGTACATTATAAAATGGCCTATGAACTAGGGAAGTACATTGCCGGCAGCAATTTCATTCTTTTAAACGGAGGAAGAAACAAGGGTATAATGGAAGCCTCAGCAAAAGGGGCCTATGAGGCCGGGGGAATGACAATAGGCATCCTTCCCGGAAAAAACACAGACAATGTTTCCGAATTCATAAAAATACCGATCATAACAGGAATAGGAGATGCAAGGAATCAGATAAACATTCTTTCCAGCAATGTTGTTGCAGTATTCAGAGGAGGAGCCGGCACAGTCTCTGAAATTGCCTTTGCTCTTAAACTTGAAAAAAAAATAGTTCTGGTTGATTTTTATCCGGGCAGCTTTATTGATGAATTCATAGATAAAAAAATATTTATGGTAAAAACCCCGGAAGAGGCCATTGAAAAAATAAAAGAGCTTCTGCATTAAAAACCGAGAATTTTTTTACCGAACTCAAGATCTGAAGGGGTTGTTATTTTAATATTTTCTCTGCTTCCTTCCAGAACTTTGACCCGAAACCCGAAATTTTCCAGAAGAGCCGCGTCATCAGTAAGAACAAGCCCGTCTTCCAAAGCCCATTCATGAACTTTTTTAAGAACGGAAACCCGGAACCCCTGTGGAGTCTGGGCAAGAAAAATATTATCTCTTGGAATAGTCTGACTTACAATATTTTGATCGTCTGTTTTTTTTATTGTTTCAACAACACTAAGACCTAAAATAACTCCGTCAAAAAAATCGAGTTCATTTATTAAAGACCGGATCTCCTCTTTTTTAACAAAAGGCCTTACTCCGTCATGAATCAGCACTTTCGAGCTTTCAGCACTTATACAGGAAAGGCCTTCTTTCACCGATTCCTGTCTGGTTCTCCCCCCGGATTTAACTCTGAACGGTTTTTTCAGATCAAACTCATTTATCTGTTTTTCTGAGGATTCTTTCAGGTTTTGCGGAACAACAATTATAATTTCATCGATTTCATTTATACAGTCAAACTTCATCAGAGTATGAAACAAAACAGGATGACCTTTAAGTTCAAGGAACTGCTTTGGTATATCAGACCCCATCCTGAGTCCGCTTCCTCCTGCTACTATGACAGCGCTTGTAAAACCCACAGTATTATTCTCTCAGATATTCGAGTTCTTTGGGAAGAGGTATCCCCTTACCCATGGAGTCTTCGCCGTAATTAACTCCTGCAAGAATCTCAAGATCGCTTAAAGCTCTGATATCTCCTACAAAAGTAACTTTTTTTATATTTTCCTTCTGAATTTTACCGCCGGCCCACTGAATATCGAGAACACTGCTCGCATCGAACCTGGAATCCCCTACATGCATTTCAACCTCTCCGCCGTAATGCTGGACAACCTTTGCCACCATAAGGCTTGGACGGCTGTGAAAACCAAGCTTCTGCGGAATTCCTACAGTTATTTCCCCGCGCTCCATATTCTCATTCAAAAGACTTTCAGCCATATCCTTTCCTGCAGAAAGAAAATAATTTGAATAGAAAAGTGCATAATTTATTGTTCTGTCGAGAAGAAAATCTTTATCAACTATCAAAGAAAGCTGCTCCATAACTTTTTTATATGTATCCTTGTAGCCCCTGTCCTGCAGATGACGCTCGTAATAATGAAGAAGTCTCTCCATTATCTGAAGAAGGTGAAGACAAACTGATATGTGGGCTCTGAGTCTTATCACATCTCCGCTGTCCCCTTTATATCCGCCGTGGGCAACATATGAATCATATGAGGACTGAAGGTTGTGAACAAGAATGTTGTATCTGCTTATTTCAGCTTCGCTTACCTTTTCAGGGATAAGGCGTATTATCTCTTCAATCGAATAAGGAGCATAAAATCCGAAAAGCTGATCAAATTTGTCAGCGACAGATAAATATTCCGAAGTGATTTTTGCAATATATTTGCAGTGAACTTCGGGCCTTTCATGTTCATCTATGTCAGCAGGGAGCATTTCTGAAGTTACCACTCCGGGAAAATCTGCAGGATCAAAATATTCAGCAGGAATGGGAATATTTAAAAGCCCGGCCTCGTCAAGAATGACAGGAGCTATTCTTTTCAGAATTGTGTTGAAATAATCGAGTGTATATGAAGCCTGCTCAGGAAAAGCATCTATATCACGAAGCTGATAATAGCCGAGTCTGTTTATTATGTGCTGCTGGACATAAGCTGCAAGGCTTATATGCCTTATTGTAGCTGTGAGCTCTCTGTAGTAAAACCACTGCCTGTTGCTTTTTGCACCATGAAAATCAAGAAGGTCTTCAAGCAGCTGAGAAGTTGCAATAAGCTTTGAATAGAGCCTTTTAGTGAAAAATATATCAGGATCCTTATATTTGCTGATATAAAGACAGCATTTAAGAAAATCCTCGGAGTAAATCCTTACTTTTTCCTCAAATGTTATTTTACAGTACTTCTGCTCCAAAATCTTTTCCTGACTCATAATTATTAAAAAAGGCATAAGTCTGCAATAAGCCGAATTCTGTTCCACCTCCCGGAGGAGATGGTGATGATCATTCATCTTGGATACCTGTTGCCAGATACCTCCAGCGACCTACCCGAAAGCATCGGACGAGCAGCCCTCAAACGCTTCCCTATTTGGTCTTGCACCGGATGGGGTTTACATAGCTTTTCCGGTCACCCGGAAAACTGGTGCGCTCTTACCGCACCGTTTCACCCTTACCGCAAAGCGGCGGTATACTTTCTGTTGCACTTTCCCCACGTCACCGTGACTCCACGTTATGGAGCATCCTGCTCTCTGGTGTTCGGACTTTCCTCTGCGGCAAAGCCACAGCGATCATCTTGCAGACTTAAGCCGGAATTCATATAATCAGAATATGTAAAAAATATCAAGGATCATATTGGCCTGTCTTCCTCAAGATAAACAATTCTATGACATCTCGGGCAGTAGATAAGCTCATTTGCCTTTTTGATTTCGATCAGAATCTGAGGCGGAATTCTCAAAAAGCAGCCGTTACACACCTGATTAACAACAGGAACTATTGCAACTCCGCCTGATTTTTTAATAGTATCATAGTAAATCTTCTTGATTTTCGGCTCCAGACTTTCTGAAATCTCTTCTTTTTTTTCCGTGAGTTCCTGTTTTTCTCTGGCCTCATTTTCAGCTTTTTTTATAATTTCTTCCTTCTGAGACTCTGTCAGCGACCTGAGCTGAGAAAGAGATGTCTCCTTTTCAGCAATATTTGAATCAAGCTCTTCAATTTCTTCAAGAAGAGCCAGCAGACTTTCCTGAATCTCATCGTTAAGCTTTCTTGTTTCATCAACTTCTCTTTGAAGAGCCCTGTAGTCTTTGGGGCTTGCAAGCTTTTTCAAATGCTGCTCATATTTTTCAATTCTCTGGTTGTTTGTCTCAAAATCGCCCTCATACATATTGTACATTTTCTTTTTTTCCATGCGGGCTTCTTTTAATTCCTCAAGCTTTTTCTCTTCATTTCTGAAATTTTTTTGAAGCTCTTCAGTCTCACCCTCAACCTTTTCAAGAACCTTTTGAAGCTCAATAATTTTTTTGTCGTAGCTCTGAAGCCTGATCATAAGCTCCCGCTGTTCAAGCACTGAATTATTCATGATAAAAAACCCTGTATCTGTATAAGTATTAAAAATTTAAAAAAACATCCTTATTATAAAAAACCTCTATTTCAGGATTCAGACCCTTTTCTGCAAGAGAAGCTCCTATTCTGTCCTTCAAAAGCTCACATGCAATTTTTTCCGTGCCGTAATGGCCTGCATCAATAAGACAGATACCAAGTTCTTCAGCCTGCTGAGCCTCGTGATACTTTACATCCCCTGTAACAAAAATTCCGGCTCCAAGCCCGGCCGCTTTTCCCATAAGCGATGCTCCGCTGCCAGTACAGACACCTACAACCCTGGAGGAAATATCCCTGCGCCCTGAAATTCTTATGTTTTCAATATCAAGTTTTTTTTTCACCTCACCTGCAAAATCAAGACAGAATACTTCTTTTTCAAGACAGGAGATGCGGCCAAGCCCTTTTGCCCGATCCTGAGGCGAAGAAGGAACAATAGCCTGTCCGGATTCATATCCCATTTTTTCCAGAAAAAAATCATTTAGCCCGGGCCTTGCACAGTCAAGGCTGGTGTGTGCCGAGTAAATAGCAAGATCATTTTTTACGGCTTTCCTTATCAGCCTTCCAAAAACTGTTGAAAAATCGATTGATTTGAGTTTGGAAAAAAAAAGAGGATGGTGGGTTACAAGAAGATTGGAACCGTTTGAAACTGCATGAACAACAGAATTCCAGTCAGGATCAAGAGAAATGGTGATTTTTTGTATTTCTCCTGACGGATCTCCGAGCTGAAGACCGCTGTTGTCCCATGGTTCGGCCAGGTCAGGCGGCGCAATTTCTTCCACTGCCGCAATAATTTCACTTAGATTTCCCATTAATCTGCCCCCCGGAAATAAAAAAAGCGTGGCAGAAATCTGCCACGCTTTATGTTTCAGAGCTTGTTTGATATTTGTTTTATTAATTCAGTATCTAAATTTATCAAACCTTTAAAGCACTCCTCTATTTTCAAGTTGTGGTGGGCCCACCTGGGTTCGAACCAGGGACCTATCGGTTATGAGCCGATGGCTCTTCCAACTGAGCTATGGGCCCCAAATGAAAACTCTAGTTAAATATCTTCTACAGGCCTCAATGTCAAGAAATTTATTCTCCGATTTCAATAAAACTTTTGAGCTTTTTGCTTCTTGTCGGATGCCTCAATTTCCTTAAAGCCTTGGCTTCTATCTGCCTTATTCTTTCCCTGGTCACTGAAAAGTCCTTACCTACCTCTTCAAGTGTATGATCAGCTTTTTCACCTATTCCAAAACGCATCCTCAAGACTTTTTCCTCTCTTGGGGTGAGTGTGGCAAGCACCTTTCTTGTCTGATCCGATAAATTCATATTTATTGCCGCATCCGAAGGAAGAACAAACTTCTTGTCTTCGATAAAATCTCCAAGATGACTGTCTTCCTCCTCTCCTATAGGTGTTTCGAGAGAAATAGGCTCTCTTGCAATTTTCAATACCTTTCTGACCTTATCAACAGGTATTTCCATTTTCTCTGCAATTTCATCAGGGGTCGGCTCTCTTCCAAGCTCCTGCACAAGATATCTTGAAGTTCTGATAAGCTTGTTTATTGTCTCAATCATATGAACAGGTATTCTGATTGTTCTTGCCTGGTCTGCTATAGCCCTGGTTATTGCCTGCCTTATCCACCATGTGGCATATGTGCTGAACTTATATCCTCTCCTGTACTCAAACTTGTCAACAGCTTTCATAAGGCCGATATTGCCTTCCTGGATAAGATCGAGAAATTGCAGGCCTCTGTTTGTATATTTTTTGGCAATACTTACAACAAGCCTCAGGTTTGCCCTTACAAGCTCGCTTTTTGCATTTCTTGCAACATTTCTTCCTGCATCAACCTCTGTAAGTACTTTTTTAAGCTGTCTTGAGCTTGCCTTGATTCTGTATTCGCGAAGGTTAATCCCTTCCTGGAGCATTACGCAGTCCCTGTAAACCATTCCAAGCTCATCTTCTGCAAACCTGCACCTGTTTTTACCCCAGCTGACAAATTCCTTTTCACCTTTTTCAACAATTTCCCTGAAATCAGTGATATTCGCTCCGAACAATCCTGCACAGTCGCTCAGAACCTGATTCATGGTTTCATACCACATAATCTGATGCCTGATGCTGTTTTCTATTTTATCAAGAATAGAGCTTTCAAGGCGCCAGTCTTTTACAAGCTCATAAATCTTTTCGTTTCTTCTGGATATATTTCTTCTGATTTTCTTTTTTTCGTCCCTGTCAAGCCCTTCTTCAAAAAGAGATTCCTTGAGCTTTTCATTTTCCTCATAAATAACAAGGACATCATCAATAACAGATATAAATGAAGAAATATTTTCATTTTCTTCGCCTTCAACATCTCCTTCATCAATATCTCTTAAAATATTTTTAGCTCTCAGCTCTCCGTTCTTAACCCTTTTGGCATAGGACAGAAGCATATCTATGCCTATGGTTGTGGCAAGCATTGCTTTTAAAACTTCACATTCACCGTTTTCAATTTTTTTGGCTATTTCAATTTCGCCTTCACGGCTAAGAAGAGTGACAAGACCCATTTCCTTGAGATACATCTTTACCGGGTCTGTAACAGCCCCGAAATCAGTATCTGTATCTTCGGGGTCAAAATTTGCTCTTGCAATCTTGAGTGCACTGGCAGACTTCTGAGACTGACCATCGTCAGAATCATCTTCAGAACTGTCACTGCCGTCAAAAGAAAGAGAATCTATATCAGCTTCTCTTGTATTTTCATCATCTTCATCTTCTTTTTTTTCAATTATATCGATACCAAGATCGGTAAATGTCTGGAGAACGGATTCCATCTGCTCAGGAGAAACAAGCTCTTCAGGAAGAATTTCATATATGTCATCATATGTGAGAAACCCTTTGTCCCTTCCCCGGGAAATCAATTCCCGAAGCTCTTGTTTTTTATCTTTTTTAGATATTTTTGATTCATCATTTTTTTGGGTCATTTATGTCCTCCTGCTCACCGCTTCCCATAAGCCCGGTTAATTTGAAAAAAACTCTTTTTTTAAATCAAAAGATATAGATTTGTCAACAAAATCCATCTTTAAATTTAAAGAACAAAAGACAAAATAAGAATTTTTTATTTAAAATCAATATCAAAAAGCACTCAAGCCGACTTTTTTTCTTTTGCAGACGTGCTCGAACTGAGCCATAAGAATTTTTGCAGCTTTTTCATTCCAGACCCCCTGTTCAATCCGGAATTTTGCCAGCAAAGGTTCAATTTCATGGTTTACTCCTGCTTCAGGATTTATACTTTCTCCGCTTTCAAGAATTTTAAGAACTGATTTTCTTACCGGCTCATTAACAATTTTATCGGCAATTTTTTTTGCAATAAAATTTTTTTTTAATTCAGGAACATCAATCAATGCAGCCAGCACAGAAATTTCCATCCGCAGATGCTCTGAACTTATTTTTCTGCCGGAAGACAAAGCGGACTT
>JBFWJK010000170.1:0-7081 GCA_050253255.1 Desulfobacteraceae bacterium
TCAAGGTCTGATTCTGTAAAAAGAATTTTTGTTCTTCCTTCAATATTTCCTGCACCTATTGAAGTTGTGGAAACATGGTGAATTGTTTTTTTTCTTCCCTTTTTTGAAAACAAATCAATATTTTTCACACTTTCAATATTTGCCTCTTCAAATTCTTCCCAGGCTCCGTAATGTCTTGTAAGTGCTGCTGAATTCAATACTGCATCAGCTTCTTTTAATAATTTTTCATATTTTTCATTATTTATTCCAAAATTTTTCTTTCCAAGGTCTGCTGCTAAAACCTCAAGCCTTGAATCTGAAACTGAAGAAAGGTCTTTGTTAAATCTTAACCAGAAAACATCAGACAGTCTTTTTTCTGCATCTTTATCTGATTTCCCCCTTACAAGGGCTGTTACAAATGAGTCTGTATTTTCAAGAAGCACTTTTAAAAGGTCTGTTCCAAGGGTTCCAGTCCCTCCTGTCAAAAGAATATGCTTTGGCCATTTTACGTAATCAGGGTCAAAAGTTTCTTCAGACTCAACAATTTTTTTATAGGCTTCAAGTTCTTTTTCATAGATTTTGTCTTCTTTTAAAGGTCCGGCCATTTTTTTCAGATGCATAAGGCGGTTTGCTCTTGTGCCTCCTGCCTCTTTAAAATTTTTGGCCTGCTCTGCTATTGTAGTGTTTGAAAAAATATCTGATGCGGTGATATCAAAAAATTCACTCAGGCCTGCAAGAAGTGAAATTGCACTTAAAGAGTCTCCTCCTATTTCAAAAAATGAGTCAAAGGCGGAAAAATTTCTGTGCCCTAAAACATCTTCCCAGCATTTTGTTATATGCTCTTCCTTTTCATTTTTCGGTTCAATGGGGCCTGATTTTGAAACTGATACAAGCTCAGGTTTTGGAAGCTTTGACCTGTCAATTTTTCCGTTTACATTTAAAGGCATTTTTTCAAGTTCAATAAAATGAATCGGAATCATATAGTCTGGAAGAACAGATTTTAAATAAGATTTGATTTCTTCCTTTGAAACTTTTTCACTTATTGTGTAATAGGCGGCTAAAACCTTGTTTCCAGATGTTTCTTCAATTGGAATCACCACACTTTCCAAAACGTTTAAAACCTCTGAAATTCTTCTTGCAATTTCTCCGGGCTCAATTCTGAAACCTCTTATTTTAACCTGAAAATCAAGGCGTTCCATAAATTCCACAACACCGCTGTTAAGCCACCTTCCCCTGTCTCCTGTTCTATACATTCTCTCACCCGGGAAAAAAGGATCTTTTACAAAGGATTTTTCAGTAAGCTCCGGCCTGTTATGATATCCCCTTGCAACCCCTTCTCCTGCAACACAGATTTCTCCGGGCATTCCAATTGGACAAAGCCTTCCCCTTTTATCAAGAATATAAACCCTGTAATTTTCAACAGGCGAACCTACCGGCGGATTTTCCATAACTTCCAAAACATCAAAACTCAAACATGCCATGGTTGCTTCACTCGGGCCGTATTCATTTGTAAGCCGATACGGGCCGATTTTGTATTTTGTAAGCCGGTCTCCTCCGACAACCATTGTTTTTAGCGATTTACCCTCGGCCATTCTCATGAACTGCTCGGCAAACTGGGTTGGAAAATGTGCATGACTTATGTTTTCTTTCATGAAATATAAATCAAGCTCCTTTGGAGAAAGACGTAAATCTTCAGGAATAATATAAAGTGTTCCACCTGAAGTTAAGGGGGCAAAAATCTGAACAACTGAAACATCAAAGCTGAAAGATGCAAAAGCAGCTGTATTTGAATTTTCTGTAATTTTATGATGGGTTTTGTACCAGTTTATAAAATTTACCATTGAATGATGTTCTATTGAAACGCCCTTTGGAGTTCCTGTGGAACCAGAGGTAAAAATAAGATAGGCAAGCTCGTTTTTTCCTTTTAAAACATCAGGGTCGGTAACCGGTTCGGAAATTGGTTTATCAACGCTTATTTTGCAGGCATCAAAATCAAAGGACTTTAAACTTTTTGATGAGCCGACAATAATTGAGGCGTTTGTATCATTAATTATAAAAGACTTTCTTTCCCCCGGATAATCAGGGTCAACAGCAACATAGGCACACCCTGCCTTTAAAACCGCAATCATGGATAAAACAGCATGAACCGACCTGTCTGATGCAACAACAACAATTTCCTCATCAGATTTTTTGTTCTTTAAAATAAGCCTTGCTGCCTGATTTGAAATTTCATCAAGTTTTTTGTATGTAATTTTTTCACTTCCTGAAACTATTGCAGTTTTATCAGGATATTTTTTTGCAAATAAGGAAATGGCATGACAAACCGAAGGCCATTTTGGCAAATCTATGGGACGGGGATTGAATCTGTTTAAAAGGGTATCTTTTTCTTCGGCACATAAAATATCAATATCACCTATTAAAATATCTATATTTTCCGAAACAGATTCTAAAATCCTTGTGAAATGAGAAATAAACCTTGCAATGGTTTCCCTTGAATAAATTGATTTTCTGTAATCAGCACGTAAATTTATACACCCGTTTTTAACTGATGCTCCAAATGAAATATCAAACTTTGCAGTACTGGTTTCAATAAATTTGATTTTTGCTTTTATTTTGGAAGCTTCAATAAAATCTGATATTCCTGTTTCCTGCATTACAAAGTTTACGTCAAAAAGAGGATGCCTTCCGGGACCGCGGTTAAGTCCGAGTTTTTCATAAAGGGAAGAAATAGGATATTCACTGTTTGCATAAATTTCTCTCATATGCTCTTTTGCTTCAAGAAGAAGCCTTGAAAAAGCCTTGTCATCGTGCGGTCTGTGCCTTGTTGGAAGAGTTCTTACAAACATTCCGACAACATTTTCAGCTCCTGCAAAATCTCTTCCTGAAGTGCTTGTACCTATTATCACATCATCAGTATCACTCCATCTTCCAAGAAGAACTGAAAGAGATGCAAGCATGAGCTGATGAAGTGTGGACTCTTCTTTTTTGGCAAGTTTTTTAAGCTTTTGACTTAGTTCATAGCTTAAAACCTCAAGATGTTCGTCTCCTTCAAAATCTGCTTCAGGTTTTCTTGGTCTGTCTGTCGGAAGTCCTGATTCGGGTGGATTTGAAAAATTATCTATCCAGAATTTTTCATGTTTTTTCTTAACTTCAGCTTCTCTTTTTGCTTCTGTATATGTAAAATCCCTGTGCTGGAAAACAAGAGGCTTTAATTCTTTTTTTTCATAAAAATCAAAAAGGTCTCTTATAATTATTCCAACAGATACGCCGTCACTTACAAGATGGTGCATATCAATTAAAAGAACATGTTTTTGCTTTTTACCGGAATTTTTTAGGGCAAGAAGCTTTACTCGAAAAAGCGGTGCTTTTGAAGGGTCAAAGGGTCTTACAAAACTTTTTGCTGCAGATTCAAGATTTTCAGGAAAAACTTCACCAAATTCCATTTTAAGCAAAGCTTTTTCCTCTAAAACCTGAACACATTTCCCTTCAATTATTTCAAACTTTGTTCTAAGAGAATCATGTCTTTTTAAAAGATTTCCAAGTGCATCAGAAAGAGATTTTTTATCAAGGTCTCCTTCTATATCAATTCTTAAGGGCATGTTATAGCTTGTCTTGATTCCATTCATTCTGCTCAGTAAAAAAAGCTGCTGCTGGGCAACAGAGGCCGGATAAAATTTAAGGTCCAAAGCTTTTTCAATAATATTTCTGCTTAAATCTTTTTCTGATTTTTCAAGGAATTCTGCCATTTTACAAGGACTTGGATTGGAAAAAATATCTGAAAGAGATATTTCACAGCCAAGTTTTTTACTGATTTTCACCTGAAGTGCCACAGCTCTTAATGAATCTCCTCCGCATCTGAAAAAATCACCTGAGGCACTTATTTTTTCAAGATTTAAAATATCAGACCAGATTTGAACCAGATTTTTTTCAAGTTCTGTTGCAGGTTCAACAAATTCTTCTTTCAAATCTTTTGTTTCATCTGGCTTTACAAGTTTAAGCCTGTCAATTTTTCCGCTTGGGGTTATGGGAAGAGTATCCATTTGAATCATATAAAGAGGAACCATAAATTCAGGTATTCTCTTTTTTAAAAAAGCTTTGAATCCTTCTGCCGGTTCATTTATTTCACCTGCAAAATATCCGCACAGATAAACCCTTCCCCTGTTGTCTTTAAAATCTGCAACTGCCGCCTGTGTAACGCCTTCATATTCAAGCATTGCATTTTCAATTTCGCCAAGCTCTATTCTAAAACCTCTGAGTTTTACCTGCCTGTCCATTCTTCCAAGATGAAGAAGTTTTCCGTCCAGTCGAAAGGCTGCAAGGTCTCCTGTTTTATACATGATTTCATTTTTATAAAACGGGTCAGATACAAAACACTCTTTTGTTTTTTCCGGCCGGTTGTGATATCCAAGTGCAACGCACGGACCTGAAATGCAAAGTTCTCCTGCAGCTCCGGGAGGCTGCGGATTATTGTGTTTATCAAGAACATAAACCCTGCATCCGGGCATAGGCTTTCCTATTGGAATGTTTTCCTCAAATTCTTCAACCAGATTCCCTGTTACATAAATTGAACATTCACTTGGACCGTAAAGATTGAATAAATCATAACTTCTTTTAGTAAATGTTCTGAGTTTTTCCCCTCCGACAATAAGGGTTTTAAGGGATTTGTTGTCCATGTACTCCATGAACTGCTCGCCAAGCTGGGTTGTAAGAAATCCAAAGGTAATTTTATATTTTTCGTAATAATCATTTAAAGGCCCTAAAGACAGTTTAATTTCTTCCGGAACAAGATGAAGCTCAGCTCCTGAAAAAAGAGCTGTAAAAACTTCTAAAAGGCTTGCATCAAATGAAAAACTTGCATGCTTTGCAATTTTATCTTCAGATGTAAGTTTATATTCTTTTATTGCTCCGAGAATAATATTTGAAATGCCGTAATGTTTTAAAATGACTCCTTTGGGTTTTCCGGTTGAGCCTGAAGTATAAATAAAAACACAAGGGTCATCAGGATTTCCCTTAAAAGGAAAAAATGAGTCATCACACTCAAAAATATCAGGGTCATCCATATTTAAAAGCTTTGCACCTTTAAAATCCCTTTCATCAATAAATCTTTTTGCTGTTACAAGACATGGTGCATTAACATCTTCGAGCATAAAGCTTATTCTTTCATCCGGATATTCTGCATCAATTGGCATAAATGCAGCACCTGTCTTTAAAATTGCAGTCTGGGCTATAATTATTTCAGGGCATCTGTCCATTAAAAGTCCTGCAACAGTTCCGCTTTCAACACCCATGTCAAAAAGTTTTTTTGCAAGAATATCTGAAAGCCTGTCAAGTTCTTTGTAGGTAAGTATTTTATCACGCCACACAACAGCAGAAGCTCCGGGATTTCTTTTGCACTGCTTTGAAATAAGCTCATGAACAGTTGAATAACTGCCATTCACAGGTTCCTCAGGATTGAACCCCTCAATTATCAATATTTTTTCCTTTTTGGTTAAAAAGGAAATTTCTCCGGATTTAAGCATTGGATTATCAATTGCGTTATTTATAAGAGTCTGAATATGACCTGACATCTGCTCAACCTG
This sequence comes from Desulfobacteraceae bacterium, assembly GCA_050253255.1. Taxonomy (GTDB): domain Bacteria; phylum Desulfobacterota; class Desulfobacteria; order Desulfobacterales; family JACKCP01; genus JACKCP01. Next base: position 5,559 of record JBFWJK010000170.1, read on the forward strand.
CCAGGATTCAAAGCAGTCTTTTCTGTAGATAAAAACAGTTTCAAAAGGAATTTCTCTTGTCTGGTCTTTTTTGGGGTATGAAAAATAAATTGTTAAAGCATTTTTAGATTCATTGTAATTATGAATATTTAATTCGCAGTCATCCGGGATGTCAGGCCTTATAAATTCAACAACTGAAATATTGTTAAGTTCCGGTACTTCTCCATTTATTTTTCTCAAATCGGACACAAGTTCATCAAAAGGATATCTTTCGTGAAGAAGTGCCTCTTTTACAGCTGTTTTAGTCTGATTAAGAATATCTTTGAAAGTTAAATTTTTATCTGTATCAAGTTTTAAAACAACAGTACTTACAAACATTGCCATTGCATCAAGCATTGATTCCGGATGCCTGTTTCCTGTTGCAGAACCAAAAACTGCATCATCACGGTTAAAAATCCTTGAAAAATAAATTCCAAGAGCTGAAACAAAAACCCTGAAAGGTGAAATTTTTTCCCTTGCACAAAAATCTGAAAGCTTTTCACAGGTTTTTTTGTCAAACCTGCTTGTATACTTTGAAAGAAAAAGCTCATCCTTTGGAACCTTGATTCCCGGTTCCATTGGTTCAGGCAAAGTTTCAAACTTTTTGTTCCAGTAGTTTTTATCTTCTATATATTTATCTGATTTAAAATAACTATTTTCATTTTCTATTGCAGGCATAGGGTCATGTGGAAAAATTTGCGGGGCATAATTTGTGTTTCCTTTTAAAAGCTCAGTATAAGCCTTCAAAATATGAGCTGCTGCAATTGAATTTGACCTTCCGTCCATTGCTATGTGGTGATAAAGCGTATAAAGATAAACAACTTTTCCAGGGCCTTTTAATACAGCAAAATAATGAAGCGGACTTTCAAGCATTTCCATTGGAACAGCACTTTTATTCTCAAGCCATGTCATGCAGAACTCATCGCTTTTATCCGAAAAATCAAAAACTTCAAGAACAGGTTCAGATTTTTCAATAAAATATTTAAAAGGCTCTCCGTTTTTTTCAGTAAAACGGACTCCAAGGCCCGGCTGAACTCCCATGGAAAGATAAACTGCCTTTTCCATTATGGCTGAATCACCTTCCGGCATTCGGTATGATGTTGGAATATTCCACATTGAAGAGTCAGGGTTTAATTTCTGGGTAAGATAAATTCTTTTTTCAGCATGGGTGAGTGGATAAAAATTTTCCATTTAAGTTTCCTTTTAAAAATTTACCGCAATTTATGTGCATTTGAGTTACATAAATAAACATTGTTTAAATTCTCATATGACAGGCTTTTTTACAAAAAATAATTTATATTTTTTGTATTTATTCAAAAAAAACTGAAACTATTGCAATAAATAAAATGAAAAAAATCTGCACTATGAAGTTACTTCTCAAGCAAACACCAGTAATTTTTAATTATAACCAACTGAAAAAACAGAAAATAATAAAAATAAAAAAAATTCTGGTACATTTAATACCAACCTGATAATGTTTGTTTCATAATGAAAAGTTTATTGAG
>JBFWJK010000171.1:0-6846 GCA_050253255.1 Desulfobacteraceae bacterium
TGTCAGGGGAGATCCGTCTTCAGTTACTGCGTCTGCATAAATATTTTTTTTTCTGTCTTTTCCTGATTTTAATGAAAAATTTAATAAAGATTCTGCCTGTCTGTTGGCAAGAATTATTTCCTGATTGCTATTTTGAAATATCACAGCTGAACCCATTGTCTCAAAAAGATCCCTGAATCTTTTTTCGCTTTTATTCATCTGACTTTTGAATATTTCGAGATTTACAAGTTTTTCCCTGATTTTAATTTTAAGAAAAAAGATTACCACTACAGCTAGCATAAGAAAAGAGCATGAAATTATTATTACAGGATAAAAATAATTTGGAAGAGCAGTTATTGGAGGGCGATCCATCCATTTTTCCAGTGCCTTGTAATATGTCGATCCTGGATTTGTTTTCATTATTTTTAATGATCTGTCGATTTTTTCAAGCAACTCTGTGTCTGAGTCTTTGGGAGAAGCAAAGTGAAGAGAGGCGGGATTGAAGACAAGAGGTGTTTTTAAAAGGTTGTATGATTTGTAAAAATATTCTCCGAAAAAGTGGTTTGAGACAGCAGCATCAACAATGCCTCTTGATGCTAGCTCAAAAGCTTCTTCGTATGAATTTACATGTAAGACTTTGAGTCTGTAGTTAAACCCGCTCATCATTGTTACAAGGATTTTTTCCTGAATGGATCCCTGAAGAAGAGCTATTGTCTTGCCGTCCAGCTCCGAAAATTTTTCAATTTTAAGATCTTTTCCTGTGTAGATCTGAGAAAAGCTCTCAAAGACAATTTCTTTATTGAACTTAAAAATTTCATTTCTTTCCATTGAAAAAGCAACGTCAGGCATAAGATCAATCTCTCCGGATTCAAGCATTTCCATGCATTCCGGCCAGGAGCATTTAACATATTTTATCCGTAAACCGTTTTTTTGAGCTATTTCATCCAGAATATCAATGAAAATCCCTGCAGGCTTGCTTTTTTGAGTGAAAATTTTAGGTTTGTTTTCATAAAAACCTGTTAAGACTGTTTTTGTTTTTTCTGGAAATGCTTTTGCGGAAATTATAAAACAGAAAACAAAAAGATATGAAAAAAGGTAAAATCTGAAATTAAATCTTTCTGATAAAGTCATTTTTTTTCCCGGGATATTTTAAGCAGTTGGTTATTCAGAATAAAGGCCTAAAACGGATAAGAATTATACCTGCGTTATATTAACAGATCAATTTGTAAATATAAACTAAATTGAGCGATTTTTAAGCTTGCTCTATGTTCAGGGTAAATTGTATCAGGCTGTACTTTTCTTATGCGTGATGCAATTTAACAATGTAGATGCGGCAAAGTTGCAAAGCCCTAATGGTTTCATGTTTTTAAATACAATAAGCTTAATTTATTGAAACTTTATTAATTTAAAAATATGAATCGCTAACTTCAGGTATAAACTAAACAGTTATTCATACCTGTCGTTTTTTAGATCCGGAAAAAGTGGAGCAGCTGAATAATTTTTATAACAGTGAAGCCTGTTCAATCAGTTCTTTTGCATTTTCCATTGATTTTTGTGAGATTTTTTCTCCTGAAATCATTCTTGCAACTTCAAGAATTCTTTCTTCAGGCGAAAGTGTTGTAATGGATGTTCTTGTCCTTTTTTCGACAACATTTTTTTCAATGTAAAAATGATGGTCTGCAAATTTTGCAATCTGGGGAAGATGAGTGATGCATATTACCTGAGCTGATCTGGAAAGTTTTTTTATTTTTTCACCGGTTTTTTCAGCTGCTTTTCCGCCTATACCTGCATCGGCTTCATCAAAAATTATTGTCTGGACATTGTCGTTCTGGGCTGTTGCAGACTTGATGGCAAGAACAAGCCTTGAAAGCTCTCCTCCTGAGGCTGTTTCGGAAATAGGTTTCGGGTCTTCTCCCGGATTGGGTGAAATAAGAAGGTTCAGCCGGTCTATTCCTGTTTCGCTTTTAAATTCAATGTCTGAACTTAAATCTGCAAAAAATCTTGCATGGGGCATTTCAAGCTCTTTTACAGATTCTGTAATAACTTTTTCAAGTTTTTTTGCTGAAAGCTGTCTTCTGGAGCTGAGTTTTTCTGCCAGTTCAAAATATTTACCTTCTTTTGTCTTAAGCTCTTGTTCAAACTCCTGAATTTTTGTTTCAGCTTCGTCAAAATTTGACGTTTTTCTGCTTATTTCATGGTAGAAGTTTTTTATGTCGTCAATTGTTTTACCATACTTGTGCTTGAGTTTTATTATAAGCTCAAGTCTTTCACTTGAAAGAGCAAGTTTTTCCTCATCCTGATCAATTTCATCTGCATATGAACTGAGGGATCTTCCAAGGTCTTCTATCTCTGCGTAAATCGATTCAATCTGTTTTAAGAATACTGAAAAGCCGGAATCAAGAGAGGCAGCATTTTCAAATTCTTTTTTAAGTGATGCTGTAATGTCTGAAACAGAACCGCTTTCAAGGTAAAGAAGCGATGACGCTTTCAGTGATGTCTCTATTAAAAACTTTGCATTTTTCAGTTTTTTTATTTCTTCTTCCAGTCTTTTATCTTCATCCGGATCTTGAAGATTTGCATTTTCTATTTCCTGTTTCTGGAACGAAATAAGCTCAAGCTCTTTTTCAAGTGATTTTTTTTCAGATTTGAGTGATCTGATCATGTCCTGGAGCTGTATGATTTCAAGAAAAATCTGTTCAACCTTTTTTCTTTCTTCAACAAGGCCTGCGAAATTATCGAGAAAAAAGATATTGTTTTTTTCATCAAGAAGGCTCTGGTGTTCGTGCTGGCCTGATACTGAAGCAAGATTTCCTGTAATTTCATTGAGAATCTGAGCTGTGGCAAGGCGCTGGTTTATGTATATCTTATGACGGTTGTTCCTTGCAATTATTCTCCTTATTATAAGGCCATCGCAAGGGTCTAGATCGTTTTCCTCCATTTTGATCCAGGCAGGAGAGTTTTTTTCAATTGAAAAAAAAGCTTCAACTTCGGCGGTTTCTTCTCCGGTTCTGATCATTTTTGAATTGGCTCGGTCTCCAAGAATCAGGTTAATGGCATTTATTATTATTGACTTGCCTGCTCCTGTTTCACCTGTGAGTATGTTTAATCCTGATTCAAACTTTATTCTTATGTCGTCTATTACAGCCAGGTTTTTTATGGAGATTTCTGAAATCATAATGGTCTGAATTTCCTGAATTAAAGGTTGATGGATTGTCTATGCCACAAGAAAACTTCTTTGTAAAGATGGAGATATATTCTTGAATATATCCTTTTGAGGTGTTAATAGGTTTTATAGTATAAATCTATAAAAAGTCTATTTGGTAAAATTAAATCTAAAATAGGAAGAGAGGGATTTTAAAATGGCAGCGTACGATTTTAGTGCAGATGAAATCTTTGAAATGGCAATTGAAATTGAAGTAAAGGGTCAGGAGTTTTACAGAAAAGCGGCAGCTGATGCAGAGAATGAAGACCTTAAAAAAATCCTTTCAGATCTTGCTGATATGGAAGTGGATCATGAAGAAACATTCAAGGAAATGAAAAAGGATCTTAAATCTTCTGAAAAGGAAGCAGGTGTATTTGATCCTGAAAACGAAGCGGCCGCATACCTTAAGGCGCTTGCTGATACTAAGGTCTTTTATGAAAAGGAAATTGATACAAAATCAGTCAAGGAAGTTATGAAGGCTGCAATAACAGCTGAAAAAGACTCCATCGTTTTTTATCTTGGAATGAAAAACCTTGTTCCTGAGAAAAAAGGTCAGGACAGGCTTGACAAGATTATCAATGAAGAAATGACTCATATAAGAATTATTTCAAACAAGCTTATGCCTTACGTTAAGTAGTACTGGACGGGGTAAGGTCAGATTTATATATGGCAGGGCATTATTTACCCTGCCATAATAAGGAGAAGGGGGAGTAAGTTTAAACTTTTTAATTCAAAAGCTCGTTTTTGAGCCATTTCTTCAATTCTTTGTCAAGAGAGTAGACTCCTTTGTTGTATCCTACTTCTTTGAGAAATCTTTCTTTGTCTTCTCCCTCGAGAGGGATTTCAATAAGCTCTTTGGCATCTTCAATAGTTCTTTTGATCAGATATATTTTTGGAGGATCGTCCCATGTATTTACAACAAAGTAATAAGACGAGTCATGCTTTCCTCTTACTACATAAGGAACTCCTCCTGGTTTCCAGCTTCCGCCCCATTCAAGATAAAGTCCAACTGCATCCTCATGGGTCAGTTCCCAGTCGATCTCATTTATTATATCTAAATTTTTTTTAAGTTCTTCTAAAGTCATGGTTTCTCCTTTGATTTTTGTTGTTTCTGTCTAACTGATAAGCAAAAATAGTGCCATATTGTTTTTGTGTGTTTTATAGTCCTTTTGAGTGTATTTTTATTGTGTCTCTGGATGTCCTGAGACAAAAATGTCTCACTTGTGATACGGTTTGAGCTGCTGAAACAGAGTGTCAGGTGCGGTTATAAGTGCTTTTTAGTTCTGGCATGTTTTTTGAATATCTGTGCCAAAGTTTAAAAACCGGAGGAAGTCGGTGAAACCTGAAAATAAAAATATTTTAAGAGTTCTTGAGCTTGCAAGAGAAATGGTTAATACTGCTGAAGAGGGTGACATTCACAGGAAAGATATAGGGTGCGGCATACTTTTCGGCGTTTTAAGAGATTATGGATATAAGCTTATAAATCTTGCTGAGGAAGAAATTGAAAAACACTTTCTTAAGGGTTCATGGGACGGAGAAACAATCAAGTTTAAGGATAAGAGCGGCTTCTGATAATCATTTTGTTGTTTTAATCACAATTTCAAATTTTACGGAGGAAATTAAATGGCATCAGTAAAAGGTACAAGAACAGAGAAAAATCTTTTGACAGCATTTGCAGGGGAATCTCAGGCAAGAAACAGATATACTTATTTTGCAGGAGCTGCAAGAAAAGAGGGGTTTGTTCAGATTGCAGATGTTTTTGAGGAAACTGCAAATCAGGAAAAGGAGCACGCAAAAAGATTTTTCAAGTTTCTTGAAGGCGGAATGGCAGAAGTGAAGTGGTCATTTCCTGCGGGTGAAATAAAGTCTACAAGAGAAAACCTCATTGCTGCGGCAGACGGTGAGCATGAAGAACACTCAGATATGTATCCGGCCTATGCCAAAATAGCAAGAGAGGAAGGTTTTGAAGCAATTGCAATAGTTTTTGAAAAGATTTCCATAGCTGAAAAGCAGCATGAAAAGCGTTTCCGCACACTTGCTGAAAATATAGAAAAAGGTATTGTTTTTAAAAGAAACGAAAAGGTTACCTGGAGATGCAGAAACTGCGGTTATCTTCACGATGGTGAGGAAGCTCCTGGAATGTGTCCGGCCTGTGCCCATCCTCAGGCCCACTTTGAACTTCTGGGCGAGAATTACTAATCAGAATTTTTGAGGAGATTTATTAATGGCCGAAAAGATGGAAGTTTACAAGTGTGTTGTATGTACAAATGTTGTGGAAGTATTAAGAGGCGGTAATGGAGAGCTTGTCTGCTGTGGAAAGCCAATGAAGAATATGAGAGAAAACACAGAAGACGCTGCAAATGAAAAACATGTTCCGGTTGTGGAAAAACTTGACGGAAAAGTCAGGGTCACTGTTGGAAGCACTCTTCACCCCATGGAAGAAAAACATTACATTGAATGGATTCAGGTTTTAACAGATGATGGTACATCTTACAGAAAATATCTGGAACCGGGCCAGGAGCCTGCTGCTGAGTTTCCTGTAACTTCAGGAAGGATAACAGCAAGAGAATACTGTAATCTTCACGGTTTGTGGAAGTTTGAGTCCTGATTGAGAAAAGGCGGGAGAAATCCTGCCTTTTTATTGTCTGAACCGGGTTTTTCAGATGCTGATTTAATTAAAAGCAAGCTCTGTTCAGATTCAGATAGATTCCCTGGTAACCAAAAAAAGGAGATAAAAAATGGCAAATTGGAAATGCACTAACTGCGGATATCAGCTGGAAGCTGAAATGCCGCCTGAAACATGCCCTTCCTGTAAGCAGAAATGTGAATTCGTAGACAACACATGTTATACTCCTGACTGTCACTGGGAAGGAAAAGACGATAGAATAGGTCATAAAAAAAAGTAAGCCGGAACTGATTTGAAGTGTTTGAGATTGGTTATTGATCCGGCAGCGGCGGTCTTTTCCCCTGCCGGATAATTATTGATTGCACAATGCTTTTATTGTAAAAATGAATACATTCTGTCATCTTCCGTTGAAATTATTTCGCAGTTTAAAAACAATTGACAGAAAATCAGACTCTTTGTCCGCTTCTAAACCATAAAAATACTTTAAATATAAAGCCTACGGGCTTAAGCTTTATATTTAATGTTTTTTTAAAGCGGTCAAAAGTATTTTAGGTCCTCTGTTAAGCATAATAAATCTTTAAAAGTGAGGGGTAATAAATGGATGTTGTATTTCTTTCCAGGCTGCAGTTCGCTGCTGCTACTATGTTCCACTTTTTGTTTGTACCTCTGACACTTGGACTTTCCATAATGGTAGCCTACATGGAAACCAAATATGTCAGAACAAAGGATCCTGTATATCTTTCAATGACAAAATTCTGGGGAAAGCTTTTCCTTATAAATTTTGCAGTTGGAGTTGTTACAGGAATAACCCTTGAATTTCAGTTTGGCACAAACTGGTCAAGATATTCAGCCTATGTGGGCGATATTTTCGGTTCTCTTCTTGCAATAGAGGCAACTGTTGCATTTTTTCTTGAATCTACTCTTATCGGTATCTGGATTTTCGGCTGGAAAAAAATCTCTGCAAAAGCTCATGCTTTTGTAAGGTGGCTTGTTGCCATTGGGGGAAGTCTTTCTGCAGTCTGGATACTTATTGCAAAGG
>JBFWJK010000172.1:0-6656 GCA_050253255.1 Desulfobacteraceae bacterium
CGTATATGAAGGAACGTTCCTTGCTTGTCTTGAAATGCTTAAAGCAGGAACAACCTGCTTTGCTGATATGTATTTTTTTGAAGACCAGGCGGCAAAAGCTGAAATTGATGCAGGAATAAAGATTTTTGCAGGTGAGGGGATAATAAAGTTTCCCACTCCAAGTGCAAAATGTCCACGTGAAGCCTTTGAAATGACAGAGCGTCTTTATGCTGAATATAAGGATCATCCCCTTGTCAGGGTATGTGTCGCTCCTCATTCGGTTTATCTGCTGGATGAAAAAGACCTTGTAAGGGCAAGTGAATTTTCTGTAAAACACAACCTTCCCTTTATGATTCATCTTTCAGAAACAGCTTCTGAAGTTGCGGAAGTAACTGCAAAAACAGGAAAGACACCGGTAAGGTATTTAAATGACCTCGGGCTTTTGAATAAAAATGTTCTTGCAGTGCACTGCGTTTGCCTTGATGATGAAGAACTTGAAATTTTTAAAAAGCATAATGTAAAGGTTTCCCATAATCCTGAAAGTAATATGAAGCTTGCATCAGGGATAGCGCCTGTACCTGAAATGCTTGAAAAAGGTATATGTGTCGGACTTGGAACCGACGGAGCTGCAAGCAACAACGATCTTTGTCTTTTAAGTGAAATGGATACAGCTGCAAAGCTTCATAAGGTAAACAAACTTGATCCGACAGTTGTCTCAGCAAGACAGGCTCTCAGAATGTCTACAGCAGATGCAGCAAGATCTCTTGGCATTGAGAAAGAAACAGGCTCCCTGGAAGTTGGAAAGGCGGCAGACCTTCTTGTCTTAAACCATGATCTCCCGGGCCTTAATCCGATGTATTGTCCTGAATCCCACATAGTTTACGCAGCATCCCGAAGAGAGGTGAGAGATGTTTATGTAAACGGGAAAAAACTTGTTTCGGCAGGAAATATTGTTTATTCGGATACAGTTCAGGCGATAAAGGCTGTGAACGAAATCATAGTTAAATTTAAAAAAAAGTAATTAAAAATTTACCATGGTTCATCTTTGATATATATTTAATCTGCACTTAACGCTTCATTGGCTGAAAATATGAAGCGTCAAGCCATGGCTGAAAAGATTTTTGCAGGCATTTACCGGGCTTGAAAAAAGTCTTAAACTATTTCTTCCAAATGTATTTGTTTTGTTCCTGGTTTGATCGGTTTTAAAAATATCTATTCTCATTCTCCGTAAATCCGGTTGTTTTACAGCACGGTTTTGTTAATTTAAATCTAAACGGGAAATAAGATTTGAAAACAGATTTTTATCCTGAAACCCTGAAAGACAGACAAGAGTTCAAAAAAAACTATGTCCTGAAAAATCTCTGGTACCAAAGGCTTTCAATTTTTATTGCAATAATTGTTTATGTGGGCCTCGGTTATTTCCATGCCAGGGAAAACCCTTCTCTTGCAAAGTATATTTATTCAATCAGGCTTGGTATTGTAGCTCCTGTTGCATTTCTTATAATTTTTTGCAGCTTTTTTAAAATTTATGAAAAAATTGCAGGTTTTCTTTTTTCGGTTGGAATTATTGCAGCCGGAGCCGGGGTCATAGTACTGATAAAATTCTGCGACGACTCTGCAAAGTACTATTTCCTTACAGGACTTATTCTCATTGTTTTTATGAATTACACTCTTAAGATACTTCTCCCCTGGGCCTTTTTGTCAGGAATAGGTATTGCCCTTGTCTTTAATTTTTCAGATTATATTTTCAATGTCGAAAGCTCTGCAAATGTTGAGGCAGGCCTTGCTTCAGCAGATTATATGTATGTAAATATGTATCTTCTTGCTGCAAATGTTCTCGGCGCTTATCTTGCCTGGGTTTTTGAAGTTTATGAAAAAAAGGATTTCTTATTTAAAAAAAATCTTGAACAGGAAAAATTCAGAATAGGTTCACTTAACAAAAGTCTTCAGAGCTCAGTTCAGAATAAAATTTCGGCACTTAAAGAAAAAGATATTCAGCTTAAGTCTTTTTACGAAGAAAAAAAATCGATTGAAAAGGAACTGAAGAATAAAAGCAATGAGTATCTCAACCTGATTGCAAATATTGAGGATGCATGTTTTGAAATTGACAGAACCGGAAGTATTCTTCTTTTAAATCCGGGGCTTTCAAATCTTCTGGAAACTGACTACAGCCAGATCAGGGGGAAATCTCTGTTTGACTTCCTTGACAGTGAAAATACACTTAAATTAAAAAATGAAATCTGGGCTTTTGCTCAGTCTGCTGATAAAACCCTGACAATCGGTTTCAACGTCATGTGCAGAAATGAAGATAGAACAGTTAAGCATGTTGAGGCATCTGTAACAAAAAAATTCGATTCAAAAGGGAGTCACTGCGGTTATCTTGGGATTGCAAGGGATATTTCAAAAAGGAGAGCGGTTGAAAAGGAACTTGAAAAAACGAACAGACTCAAAACCTTTTTTCTGGAAAATATAAATCATGAATTAAGAACTCCCCTGAACGGAATGACAGGCTTTACTCATATGCTTCTTTCATCCCGGACTCTTGCCGAAGAAGACAGAAAAAAGGCGCTTCTGATAAGGGAGAGCCTTGAACACATGACTTTTCTGATAAATGATCTGCTTGATTTTTCCAAAGTCTATGAAGATGAAATGGTTTTTGAAAATGACAGATTCTTTTTTTCAGATCTGATTGAAAGAATAATAAAGCAGTCAAAAAGATATTCATTTTCTTCAGACTTTGATATTGTTTTTGACAAAGATAATAAAATTTCAGAGTCATATATTGGTGATCTTAAAAGACTTGCAAATGCGGTCGGTTCTTTGATTGAAACATCCTTAAGATTCTGGGGGCCTCAAAATCTTGAACTAAAGGCTTTTGCTGCAGGAAGTGACAAAGACAAAGATATTGTAAGGCTTAATGTCAGACCTCAGAAAGCCCATGAAATAAAAGATAATTTTCATTTTGATGCAGATTTGAACTGCATAAGCAGGTCCGGGTTTCTTTTTTCAGTGGCCGGTACAATGATTGAAAAAATGGGCGGGAAAGTCTTTGCTGCTTCAGATGATGAAAACGGTTTTTTTGTTGAGCTCAAACTTGAAAAGGATTATCCGGATGATCCTGCGGAAGAAAATATTGGTGAGCAATTGATATCAGATAAAAATATTCTTGTTGTTGAAGACAATAAAGTCAATCAGATGGTTCTTGAAGCCATTTTAAAAAAAGAGGGCGCAAATATTTTTCTTGCATCCGACGGAGAAAAGGGGATTGAACTTCTTTTAAATGAAAATATAGATATAGTTCTTATGGATATTCAGATGCCCGTGATGGACGGTATTACTGCAGCACAAAAAATAAGGGCAGGTGAAGCGGGCGAGCTGAAAAAAAATATCCCTGTCATAGCTGTAACTGCACATGCAGTAACTGCCGACAGAGCAAAATGCATTGAAGCCGGAATGAACGATTATCTTACCAAGCCTGTCCGTCCGGATGTGTTAAGAGCCGCATTGATTAAAAATTTAGCAGGATAAGGTGAAAATAAAAAATGAAAAATGAAGCAGATCTTTTACTCAAAAATGTAAAAGTAGTAAATGTATATACAGATGAGATAGAAGAAAAAAATATTGCAGTAAAAAACGGAATAATATCAGGATTCGGAGATTATAGTGCAAAGGAAGAAATAGACTGCAATGGTTTTTTTGCGGCTCCAGGTCTTGTTGATTCTCATGTACATATTGAAAGTTCCATGGTTTCTCCTCCGGAGTTTGCAAAGGCTGTTTTAAAGAGCGGCACAACAACTGTTGTTGCCGATCCCCATGAAATAGCAAATGTTCTTGGAACAAAGGGAATTGATTATATGATTGCAGCTTCTCAGGAGCTTCCTGTCGATATTTACTTCATGATTCCTTCGTGTGTTCCTGCAACAGATATGGAAACTTCAGGCGCAGTAATTGAAGCGGAAGATATAAGGCCTTATTTTTCCAATCCAAGAGTTGCGGGACTTGGAGAAGTAATGAATTATCCGGGTGTTATTGCAGGCGATCCAAAAGTCATTGCAAAGATAAAGGCCTGTCTTGAATCTGGAAAACCGGTTGACGGCCATGCCCCGTTTGTTACCGGAAAGTATTTGTGCTCCTATGTGGGTGCAGGAGTTTCAAGTGACCATGAATGCGTTTCACATGAGGAGGCTCTGGAAAAACTTTCACTTGGAATGCATATAATGGTCAGAGAAGGAACCTGTGCAAGAAATCTGAATGATCTTTTTCCTGCTATAAATGAAAAGACTTCTGAAAGAATGATGTGGTGTACAGACGACAGGCATCCCCACGATCTTTTTGAAGGCCATATAAGTGAAATAATAAGAGATGCGGTTGCTCTGGGGCTTGACCCGAGTATTGCAATAAGAATGGGAACTCTTTCTCCATGCAATTATTTTAAATTGTCTGACAGGGGCGCAATTGCTCCGGGAAAAATTGCAGATATTATTCTTTTCAGGGATCTGAGCGATTTTAAACCTGCAGTAATATACAAATCAGGCAAAAAGGTTTTTGAAAACGGAAAGTATTCAGACTCTGTAAAATTTGAAACATCTGCAAAAAGTCTTTCGGTAATGAATATCGATCCTGATTCTCTTGATTTTTCTATTCCCTGCGAAGAAGGGAAAAAAATAAATATAATCGGAGTAATTGAAGATCAGGTAATAACAAAGCGTTTTTGCGATTATCCTAAAAATGAAAACGGGTTTGCTGTTTCAGATACTGAAAGAGATATTTTAAAGCTTTGTGTTGTTGAGCGTTATTCAGGACAGGGAAAAACCGGAAAAGGTTTTGCAAAAGGGTTTGGACTAAAAAAAGGTGCTTTTGCTTCAAGTGTGGGCCATGATTCTCATAACATAATTGTATGCGGCACAAATGATGAGGATATGAAAACCGCTGTAAAGAAAATAATAGACATGAAAGGCGGATTTGCAGTGTGCGCCGAAGGAGAGGTTTTTGCATCCATTGCCCTTCCGATTGCAGGCCTTATGTCTGAAAAAACTCTTGACCAGGTAAAGCATGAGCTTGACAATGTACTGAGTGCTGTTTCCCAAATAGGCGCTTACCAAAAGGACCCGTTCATAAGCCTTGGTTTTCTTTCTCTTCCGGTTATTCCGGAGCTGAAGCTTACTGATTTTGGTCTTATAGATGTTGAAAAATTTAAGCCAGTGCCTTTATTTACAGACTGATCCGGATTTGAAATGAAACTTTGCCAATTAAAAGAACCTGTTATTGCTGCACACAGAGGTTTGTCATCCCTTTTCCCCGAGAATACAATGCCTGCCTTTATGGCTGCCCTGAATATGGGATGTTCGATGATAGAGCTTGATGTCGGGCTGACAAGGGATAATGAAGTTGTTGTAATTCATGACGATACACTTGACCGCACCACATCGGGAAGAGGTAAGATATCGGAAAAATTTTTTTCAGAAATTTATTTTGAGGCAGATGCAGGCACATTTTTAAGCTCGGGTAAAATTTCATCAAAGATTCCAAGGCTTGAAGATGTATTGAACCTTGTAAAAGGGAGGGCTGTCTTGAATATTGAAATAAAATCGGAAGTCTATAAAAAAGGAGACGACAGAAAATCATCTGAAGCAGTTATTCTCGAGCTTGTTGAAAAAAAAGAAATGCTTGATCAGGTTATTTTTTCATCCTTTAATCACAAAATTCTTGTAAGACTCAGAAATCTTTCGGAAACTGTAAATATTGGTATTCTTACTTCAGGAGAGCCGAGACCGCCTGTTGCCTTGTCAAGAAATCTCAATGCTTATTCCTGGCATCCTGGTCATGTCAATCTTTCTAAAAAGCATATACGGTATTACAAAAAACATGCAGGCGGCAAAGTTATTCCATATACTGTCAACAAGTCCAAAAAAGCATCAAAGCTTCTTAAATCCGGAGTAAGCGGTTTTTTTACAGATTATCCGCAAAAATTTATTTAAATTTTCAGGAGAAATATGAACAGATTTTCTTTTTCTGCAATTTCACTCAGTCTTGGGTGTATTTCAGCATTTTTTCTTGTATTTTTCATTCAATATAAATATCTGACAGCGGTTTTTTCAATCTGTCTTATTCTTTCGATAAGCCTTTTAATTTATTTAAATGCTGAAGATATCAAAGATGAAAGTATTGAAAAGGATTTTTCATTTTCCGGGTTTATTCCTGCCCTGGACTCAAAAAGAAGAATCGGCTTTTTTTCAGTATTTTTTCTTTCGGCAATTTTATCTATTTTTTACATGTTCAATCTTTTTGAACAAAGAGATTATATAAGAACTGTTGCTAAAAATGACATACGCTATATGCTCAGATCGGTTTCCATGAAGATAGGTGATCTGAACGACTTGAGAAAAGATGTGGCAAGTGCTTTGAAAGATAATAATTATGTGTTTTTCGGAGCAGAAGAGTATCTGAACTATCCCGATATCTACAATATAAGATTTACCAATGATGAAACCACAAGAGTACTTATTCCTGAAAGAAAAGCAGATTTGAATCTTGAGAGATTTCAGCCTTCACTCAATGAAAATGAAAAAGTCTCGCTTATAAGCATAGAAAATGACAGGATTCTTTTAAACATAATTTCTTCAGATATTTCAAGAACCGGAACTTACCAGTACCTTAATGTTGTGTTTGACATAACT
>JBFWJK010000173.1:0-6572 GCA_050253255.1 Desulfobacteraceae bacterium
GAACTTCCATTATGACCTCCCCAAAGATTTAACTATCTCTTTTACGTAAAGAATCTTCCCCTTGACTTCAAACCTTATATCGAATGTATCAAATTCCATGCCAAAAATCTTATGGTCTGAATTTTCTGAATAATAACCCGGCCTTGGATCATAGCTCAAGACCTCTTCAATAAGCTGTTTCAGCTTTTTATTATTCGTTAAAAAACTTTCAGCTTCACAGGAAAATTCCACATAAAATGATTTTTCCGGTTTTAAATCAAAAACATTGCATTCTGAATTTTCAATGCAATCGGCATATTTCACATAAGGTTTAATATCAATGACAGGGGTCCTGTCAGCAAAATCAGCTCCTTTCACTGTAAGGACAGTGTTTCTGCCGTATTCCACATCTACAAGTTCAACTGCTGACATTCCAGTAAAATTGGGTCTGAACGGAGATCTGGATGCAAAAACTCCTGCCTTTTTATTACCGCCGAACCTGGGGGGTCTTACAAGTTTTTTAAAACCTGAAGCAATATTGTGATGAAAAATAAAAAGAATCCATATATGGGAAAAATTTTCAATCCCCCTTAGATAATCAGGATCTGAAAATTCTTCAAACAGTCGGATTTTTGACTCCACCGACGGAATAATGCCGGGCTGACGCGGAAGACCGAATTTCGTTTTAAAAGGTGAAAGCACTTCTCCGACAGGATATATTGAAAAGGGGTTCATAAATCATCCAAAATCTAAACTCTTGTACATTCATTATAAAGGGAAACAAATTCCGAGCTCAGTTTGTGCTTTGGATCAAAATAAATCATAGGTTTTGATGCATAGTGCGATTCTTTTATTTTGACTGAGGAAGAAACAAGAGTTTCAAAAACAGGAAGCCCCTGCTCCTTTAATTCATTTAAAATTGCGGCAGGAAAGTTTGCATTTTTCTGAAACTGATTTGCCACTATCCCTTTTATTTCCAGACCTGAATTATGATCAGCCTTGATTTCAGATGCAGACCTGAAAACATTTTCAACCGCTTTTTTTGAAAATGAATCGCAGTCAAAGGGAACAATACATTCATCAGCTGCTATTAAAGCCGATCTTGTATAAAAATTCAGTGCAGGAGGGGTATCAATCCATATTTCATCAAAATCATTTCTCAAGCTTTCAAGAGCTTCCTTTAGCTTGAACATTTTATACCGGGATTCAAGTTTATCCATTATTGAATCAAGCTCATCATCTGCGGCCATTAAAAAGAGGTTGTCAAACTCAGTTTCAACAACATATCTTGAAGGATCCGGTCTGGTAAAAAACGAATATAAAATATCCTTGTAATAACCGGAAACGCTTACTTCCTTTGGAGGATTTTTACCAAGCAGATAAAAACTTGAATTGCATTGAGAATCCAGATCAACAACAAGGGTTTTTTTACCTGAAACGGCAGCAACAGAGGCAAGATTACAGGTTATGGTCGATTTGCCCACACCGCCCTTTTGATTAAAAACGACTTTTACCATAGCAAAGCTCCTTTTTTTAAACCTGAATGAGCGATTTTAAAATAAAATCCATTAAAATTTTAAGGTGTCCATAATCCGGGCCGGCTAATCAGCAGGTGGAAAACTACAGCCCTCTTATTTTTTTTACTTCCTCATATGCGTTTTTTACTTCAACAAATTTTTCATGGGCAAATTTTTTAAATTCTTCCCCAAGATGCTCAACTTTATCAGGATGATATTTAGCGACAAGTTCTCTGTAGGCTTTTTTTATTTCATCATTGGAACAGTTTTCAGAAACACCGAGAATTTCATAGCAGTTTTTTATCCTCTTACTTTGATATTCTCCTGGTTTAAAACTTTTTTTATTGTATCCGCCGGATTTTCTCCCTTTGTTAATCAGATAGATAATCCAGACAATGAGCGCTATATCGTCAGTGTATCCTAAATAAGGTATAAAATCCCTTATGAGATCAAAAGGAAATAAAAAATAAATAAGACCGAAAATTATTAGAATTATTTTCAAAAAACTCCGCCTTATTGTAAAAAAGGGGAGGATGAATCCCCCCCTGACAATTAATGCTTGAAACTTCTCTGACCTGTGAAAACCATTGATGCATTAAACTCATTGCAGGCTTCAATCGACTGATAGTCATTCATTGAGCCCCCGGGCTGAACAACTGCAGAGACTCCTTCTCTAAGACCGACATCAATACCGTCCCTGAAAGGAAAAAAAGCATCGCTGATCATACATGAGCCTTTAAGACCGCCATTTTCACTTTTTACTCTTTCATCAATCTCTTTTTTTCTATCTTCATTATCAAGAAGATTATATGGGGTATTGAACTCCTCAAAAGCATACCTGTCGGCAAGCTTCTTGTAGGCCTTGTCCCTGGCAATTTCGGCAACACCGACTCTGTCCTGTTCTCCTGTACCTATACCTACAGTAACCTCATCCTTTACATAAATTACAGAGTTTGAAGTCACACCGCTTTCAACAAGCCAACCGAAAAGCATATCACTTAGTTCTCTTTCATCAGGCTCTCTTTCAACTTTGTAAAGCCTGCCTTTGTACTCACACTCAGCTTTTTTGAAATCTTTTGCAGAAACAATTTCCGGAACAAAAGACCACTGGGCAATAATGCCGCCGTCAATAAGACTCTTGAAGTCAATTGTCCTTAACCCAACAAAAGACTGAAGCTTTTCAATATTTCCTATCTGCATCACTCTCAGGTTTTTCTTTTTTGCAAAAATATCCATTACTCCTCTTTCAAACTCAGGAGCAACAACAACTTCTGCATACTGAGCTGCAATAGCCTCTGCAGTGGCCAGATCCACAGCTCTGTTAAGTGCAATACACCCTCCGAAAGCGGCTATTCTGTCCGCAAAATAAGCTTTTGTATAAGCAGATTCCAGTGTATCAGACTTTGCAACACCGCAGGGATTGTTGTGCTTTACAATTACTGCTGAAGGCGAATCTGTAAAATACCTGAGTATATTGAGGGCGTTGTCTGCATCTGTTACATTTGTCTTGCCCGGATGCTTTCCAGACTGAAGAAGCTCAATGTCTGATGCAAGATATTTCCCGGGCTGAATTATCTGAGTATTGCCCAGAATAAGATTCCCATTTGAAAGTCTGTAAAGAGCGGCTTCCTGGCCTGGATTTTCTCCATACCTCAGACCTTTGGCTTCTCCCTTGATATCCCAGGCGACCTTTTCGTAAAAAAGAGTCTGCCTGCCCTTGTCATCAGAAAAACTTATTTCCATTGAGGAAGGGAAGCTGTCGCCTTCCATTCTTTTATACATTTCCTTCAAATCTTTTGCCATTTGCTAATTCTCCTTCTTGTAACAGGGTTCAACCTTTTCTGAGTAGGGTGTTTTCTCAAGATAGGAAGCAATGGCGCCGTCATATTCAGCCGTGTGCCTGAAAGCCTTCCTTGCAAGCTCAAATCTTGATTCAAGATCAAGGCAGCCGCCCTGCTTCTTCATTTTTTCTGTTATTTTCCCATAATCTTCAGGGGAAACAACAGAAGCTACCCTCAGGTAATTTTTTGCGGAAGCTCTTATCATGCATGGCCCCCCAATATCAACATTTGCCCTTGCATTCTCAGGGGTGGAATCACTTCTTGATACTGTTTCTTCAAACGGGTACAGATTCACTACAACCATGTCAATTGGAAGTGCCTGAGTTCTTTCAAGATCTTTTTTGTGAAAATCATTATAGGTTTCGGTTAAAATTCCCAGATAGATTTTAAAATCAAGAGTCTTCACAAGACCACCCTGGGTTTCAGGCTGACCAGTATAATCTGACACCTGAAAAAGAACCTTTTCTGCATTTTCGCCTAAAATTTCCTTTATCCTTGAATAGGTCCCTCCGGTTGAGAGTATCCTTATTTCAGGGTTAATTTTTACAAGCTCAGGGATAAATTCTTCCAGCCCTGTCTTGTCAGACACCGAAATAAGAACAGTGCTGATTTTTACAGAATCGTCAATCCGAGTAACTACATTTTTTCCCATTTTTCCAAATCCTTCTTAAATTCTAAATTTATCCGGTTTACTAATTTTTTAACTGATTCAGTGCCCCTTTTCAAAAAGGAACTCAATTTTTTTATTAAGAGTGCTCATATTGTAAGGTTTGGCAATAAAGGCATCTTTCATTTTCTCTCCGAAATCTTCCTTTTTAAACTGCTCTTCCTCTATATATCCGCTGGAAAAAAGAACAAGAACATTTTTATCTATTTCCTTAAGCTTCTTATAAGTTTCAAAGCCATCTAGGTCAGGCATCAGAATATCAAGAATAACAAGATCTATTTTCTCTGACTTCTTCTGAAACAAGTTTACAGCTTCATATCCTCCGGACACTGTCTCGACACTGTATCCTGTTTCAAGCAGCATTTCCGCACAGACCTCAAGGATTGCCTCGTCATCATCTGCAATCAGAATCGTTTTCCGTTTTGTTACACCTGAACCCTTTTTTGACAAGTCCCTGTTTTCATGGAGTTCAGACTTAAAAGCCGGGAAATGCAGCCTGAATGAGCTTCCCTTACCAGGAATGCTTGACACACTTATAAAGCCTCCATGATTTTTTACAATTCCAAAAACTGACGCAAGCCCAAGTCCGGTACCACGGCCTTTTTCCCTGGTCGTAAAAAAAGGTTCAAAAATTCTTTTCATTGTTTCAGGAGACATTCCCCTGCCGGTATCGGAAACCTCGATAAGAACATAATCTCCGGAAGAAAGTTCATGGACAGAAGCAATATCCTCAGAAATAAAAGCATTGTCTGTCCTGATTGTAAGAACCCCTCTCCTGTCCATTGCATGAACTGCATTGAGATACAGGTTCATAAACACCTGTTCCAGCTGGGACTGATCCGCTTCGACCGGGAAAAGTTCTTCATTGAACTGCCGTTCAATGAAAATATTCTTATGCGCCCTTGAAAACATAACAAGAGAAGCATCAATAATCCTGTTAACGCTGCATGACCGTGAAACATATTTTCCGCCTCTGGCAAACCCCAGCAGCTGTTTTATGAGATTTGCACCGCTTTCAACACACTTTTCAATATTGGCTGCTTTTTCGGCAATAACAGCATTTCCCTTGGAAGCCGAAAGAATCAGTGAAGCATTCCCCTGCACAGCCATAAGAAGATTATTGAAATCATGTGCAATTCCTCCGGCAAGAGTTCCTATGGCTTCAAGCCTCTGAGCCTGGCTGAGCTTTTCTTCCAGTTTTTTTCTTTCATATTCGCTTTTTTTTCTTGCAGTTACATCCCTCACAAGCCCCCTGAAACCGACAGTTTCCCCTGAATCGTTTTTTATAAGGGATGCAGAAAGTTCTATCCATTTTTTCTCATTATTTTTCAGTATTACTTCATAATCTCTCAATTTTAAAGGTATGTTTGTCCGGTAAATTTCGCTGAAAACCCTGAACATATTTTTAGCTGTTTCAGGAGTGGTATACTGCCTGTTGTTTATACCTTTCAGCTCAGACCTTGAAACCCCTGCAATTCTGCACACAGAATCGTTAAAAGCCCTCAGATTTCCTTTGAGATCCGTTTCAAAATACCCGTCTTCAATATTTTCAAGAATTGTTCTGTATTTTGATTCTCCGCTTTTAACATGAAAAAATGAATTGGCATATTCTGCAGCCTTTGCAACCAGTTCGGAAACAGAGTTCAAAAAAGATAAATCAATCCCTTCTTCAACCGAAGCTGCAGCAATAAACCCCTTGAAACCATTTTTACTGAAACATGGGACAAAATATAATTCATGGAAATCATCAATTCCGGCAAACTCCAAAAATTTCTCACAGAATCTGTCATTTTTTTTAAGGATAAAATTTTTTCTGTCCAAAAGCTCTTCAGAAATTTTGCTGAAATTTTCACTGTATTCAAAAACTTCAGGAAAATAGGAACAGGCTTTTCTGGCTGAGGTATCAGATGAAACCCAGAAAAGTTCAGCTTTCTCATCATTCCTGTCCATAGTCAGACTTCGGAAATAAAAAAGATGAGAACTTCTGCTTATTTTTTTTACAGCCTCCATGCCTTTTTCAAAGGATTCCTTGGTACCCTCGAGAAAAACAAGGCTTAATTCATATTTTTTTTCGTGGAAAGAAGACATAATTTCATCCAAAAGATGCATTAAAACCAGAGCCTTTTAAAATCCGCCTGAGGACTGAAAATTTCATAAAAAATCCAACCTGTTTTTTTGACTGCTAATCATACCCTAAAACAGTGTTAAATCAAATAATTTGTGAAAAAGTTCCCTCTGTGAAAAAAATTTAAATCAAATCAGAGTTTTTATTTTTTCTTGATCTGTGCTGATTCCCGGAATTGACCTCTCTAAATTTATATCTGAAACCTCAGCGCACAATAGAAACCCTGCTTTTCAGATTAAAACCCCACTTTATCCCACCAAAATAAATTTTAAAAATAATTAGAAAAAACAGACTGTTTTAAAATTTACTCTTGAACTTTATTTATATTATATGTAAATTTATCACCTAAAAGGAAAATTTAGGAAAAAAAAGGAATTTTTATGTTCCGGGGGAGTTCATCGCTCAAGCTCGATCAAAAAGGAAGACTCAGCATTCCTTCCAGA
>JBFWJK010000174.1:0-6566 GCA_050253255.1 Desulfobacteraceae bacterium
TTTTTCCCCTTGCTCTGTGCTGTTCTTTCAAGAAAAATTTTTATAAGGATTGCCCTGAATCTTGGTGCAGGCGTATTTTTTATAATAATGTCAAAGTTATTATATATTGATTCAAATTTATGGATACGCAGTTTTTACCCTTCTGTTTCGTTGATTTCAGGCATCTTTATTGCTGAATCAGTAATGTTCAGATTTCAGGAAAAGGAATCTCTTTTTATAAAAGAAGCCTTTTCAGCCTATGTTTCTCCGATTATACTTGAAAAACTTGCAAAAAATCCTGAAGGACTTAAACTCGGAGGTGAAGAAAAGGAAATAACGACAATATTTCTTGACATAAGAAACTTCACAACAATTTCAGAAAAACTCAAGTCCTTTGAGCTTGTGCATATGTTAAAAGAGCTCTTTAATCCTCTCACAAAGATAATTCAGGATAATAACGGATTTCTTGATAAATATATCGGGGATGCAATAATGGCTTTTTACAATGCTCCTGCAGATGTGGAAAACCATGCTGAAATGGCCTGCAGAAGCGCTCTTGAAATGATGAGGTTCATGAAGTCTGAAGAACTTAAAAAAAAGGTCAATATAGGCTTTGATCTTAATATCGGGGTAGGAATCAACACAGGGAATGCAGTTGTCGGAAATACCGGAGCTGACAACAGGTTTAATTATACTGCCCTTGGAGACAGTGTCAATCTGGCTTCAAGACTCCAGGACCTTAACAAGGTTTATGGAACAAGCATACTTATAAGCGAATTTACAGACAGAATAGTAAATAAAATATTTCTTACAAGGAAAATTGAAGAGGTAAAAGTAAAAGGTAAAACAAAAGGCGTCATGATTTATGAACTGATGGAAAATACTCCCAAAAATCAGAAAATCAAAAAAATGTTTGAAAAAGCACTTGAATCAGGTTTAAAAGAAGATTTTAAAAAATGCCTTGATGAAACAGGGGACAATGTTGCAAAGCTTTTTATTGAAAGAGATTTATGATTAAGATAATTGACAGGTATATCTTCAGGGAACTTCTAAGCCCCTTTTTAGTTAGTCTTATATTTTTTTCCTTCATATTTCTTTTATCAAGAATTATAGATATTGCGGACATGCTTGTTAACTTTAATGTTTCATTTATTTCTGTAGTCAGACTTGTAATTTATTCCTTATCATTTTTTCTTCAATATACAATTCCTATGTCTGTAATGATGGCAGTTTTGTTTGTTTTTATAGAGCTTACAGGCTCAAATGAAACTCTTGCCTTAAAGTCTGGCGGAATAAGCGTATTAAGACTTTTGCCCTCTGTTCTTGTGTTTTGCATTATCGGTTCTCTTCTGACAGCTTTTATGACGTTTTACGGCCTTCCCTGGGGTAAGTTTTCCTTTAAGAAAGAAGCTTTTGAAATTGCAAAGAACAATATGGCCGTATCGTTCAAGGAAAAAACCTTTATTGACTCATTTAAGGGTTTTGCACTTTACATCAACGAGATCGATCAGGAAAAGGATCTTATGAAGGATGTTTTTCTGGAAGATATGAGCACAGGTGAAATACCTGTAACCATCACTGCCCCTGAAGGAAGAATTGTTCAGGCTGAAAAAGGATATATTGTAGAACTTATGAACGGTTCAATCATTCAGATAGATAAAAACGAGCAGTCAGTTCATAAGACAAGATTTGAAAAATACAGCTTCAGCCTTGACTTACCTGAATCCTTAAATCCTGGTAACATAGATAACAAGGATGAAAAAGAAATGTATTTTGATGAGCTGAAAAAATATATTGAGGGATTTGATGAAAAGAATTCAAGGTATTATTCGGCATTATTGAGAATGCATGAAAAATTCTCCCTTCCTGCAGCTTCGGTTTTTTTGGGGCTTATTGCTTTTTCACTCGGTCTTAGAAACAAAACAGGGAAAAAATCATCGGGTATAATTTATGGAATTTTTCTTTTTGTTTTCTATTATATTCTTCTTGCTCTGGGACTTTCTCTTGGCGAGTCAAGGCCTGAAGTATATCCCCCTTTTGCAGCTATGTGGATTCCAAATATTATCATGTTTATCCTCGGTGTTTTTTTGCTGTATCTGGCAGTAAAGGAAAAAAATATTAATTTTAAAATTTTCGGCAGCAGATAAATGAGCCTTTTAACCAGTTATCTCATAAAAGGATACCTAAAAATATTTTTTCTTATCGAGATATTTCTTATTTTTATTTTCCTTGTAATCGACTACCTTAACAACCTTGACAAGTTTGTTAAGGCAGGGCTTTCCGCAGCAGGAGGAATTTCATTTGTCCTTTTGAAAATCCCTTTTGTAATTGTTCATTTAACTCCTGTTTCAATTGTTGTCACAGCTGTGATTTTTTTCGGGCTTATGAACAGGCACAAAGAAATAATTGCACTCTGTTCAAGCGGAATAAGTCTTAAAAAAATATACTCGCCTGTTCTTATACTGAGTGTTTTTTTCAGTTTTCTGGTTTTTTTTGTGTCAGATTCAGTTATGCCCTATACTTCTGCTAAATTAAACTTTATCACTTCTACAAAGATCAAAAAAAACAGAATAATATCAGAAAATAAAAACAATATCTGGATCAAGGATAACAATAAAATTATTTACATTGATTATTTTAATTATGAAAAAAAAATGATCAGAAATATAACCATTAATGAATTTGACGAAAAATATTTTCTTTCAAAAAGATTTCAGGCAAAGTCAGGTTTTTTTAAAAACGGCAGATGGATTTTAAATGATATTTATTTTTCAGACGGACTTGAAAAAGATTATGGTCAGAAGGTAATTCATCTTAATTCAAAGGCTTTTGAATTTAATTTTGTTCCGGAAGAGCTGAAAGAAGCTGTAAAACTTCCCGATGAAATGAGTTTTTTTGAACTTAAAGCCTATATAAAAAGTCTCAGGGATAAAGGGTATGAATACCAGAGATATCTTGTTGATCTCAATTCAAAAACAGCCTTTCCCTTTGTATGCTTTATTATGTGTCTGATAGGAACCCTCATAGGCATAAGCTCTTTTACCGGTAAAAAAATTCCTCTTGGAGTAGGTATTTCTCTTTTTCTTTCGCTTTTATACTGGTCTATGTACAGTTTTTTTATTTCGCTTGGTTACGGAGAAAACATTCATCCGTTTTTTGCTGCATGGACTGCAAATATTGTTTTTGGAGTTCTTGGCCTTTTGGTATTTATCTTTTATGAGAAGAAACTTATTCAGAACTGATGATTAATTTTTTTAAAAACAGAATTTTAAATATTGTTTATTCGGATAATTATAAAAATCCTTTTTTTTCAATGAGATTTTTTCTGTTTCTGCTTTCAAAAATTTATTCACTTATATCTGATTTAAGAATTTTTCTTTATGAAAAATCAATATTAAAATCTTACAAAAGCAGTGCTTTTGTTATTTCTGTCGGAAATATAACAGCAGGTGGGACAGGAAAGACTCCTATGTCGGTTTATATTGCACAATTTCTTATAAAAAACGGACTCAGACCGGCAATTGTGATGAGAGGATACAAAAGTGAGTTTGAAAAAAAAGGAGGCGTTGCCTGCGACGGAAAAAAAAGGAGAGCAGGGTTTAAAGAAGCGGGTGACGAAGCTGTTCTTATATGTTCCAAACTTTCAGAAGTACCTGTTCTGTGCGGCCGTGATAAAACAGAGTCAGTCAAAAGAGCAGAAAATGATTTTGGATGCAATGTCATAATACTTGATGACGGATTTTCTCATTTAAAAGTAAAAAGAGACCTTGATCTTGTTCTTCTTGATTATAAGAAACCTTTTGGCAATTTTTATACAATTCCAAGGGGTATTTTAAGAGAAAAAAAGGATAATATCAAAAGAGCCGATGCAATTATTTATACCAGAACCGATAAACCCCAGATTTCATTTAACAACACTTTTTTCTCTTTTCATGAAGCCTGTATTGAAAAAATAATTCCCGGCGTAATATCTGCAAAGAATAAAAAACCTTTTCTCTTCAGTGGCCTTGGGAACAATCAAAGCTTTTATAAAAGTGCATTTGAATACGGCTTCAATGTTGCGGGGAGTATGTTTTTTGATGATCACCACAGATACAGTTCTTATGATATTGAAAAAATTATCCGGGCAGCACAGAAAAATAATTGTGATTGTTTTTTAACAACTTATAAAGACTATTGCAGAATAAAAGATATTGATATAAATCTTCCACTTGACCTAATTGTAATGGATGTGGAAATTAAATTTTACTGCAGTGAATTTGAAAATTTTTTAAAAAAACGGCTGAAAATAAATTGAGTGAACTTTACAGATATACAAGAGACAAATACACAATAATTTCTTTAAAGGAGCTTAAGGAAGAAACTCTTCTTCCCCTTGCAAACACTCTTTTAAAGTCTGAAAAAAAAATCAGGACATCATCTTCTCCTCTGGGGGGAAGGGCGGAAATACTAATTAAAAATCTGCCTGAAATAGGCATGACTGTTTTTAAAAATTATTTCAGGGGCGGGCTTTTAGGTCTTTTCAACAAAAGATTCTATCTTAATTTAAAGGACAATATCAGACCTTTGAATGAAATTTTATTTCTATCCGAAATGAAGAAACTTAAAATACCTGTACCTGAACCGATTGCGGCCTACTACACAGGAAGCCTTTTTTACAAAGGCGGAATAGTGACTGAATATATAAACAGTTCTTATACTCTTGCACAGTTCTGTCTGGATAATGAATCTGAAGGGAGAAGAATCTTTGAAGAAAAATTTCTGCCTGTTTTTGAAAAACTGATTGAGCACAAAGTGTTTCACTGCGATCTTCACCCCGGCAATATTGTTGTTTCAGGAAATGAAGATATTTATATCATCGATTTTGACAAGGCCTGTTTTTTTGAGGGTCTTCCTTTTTATCTCAGAGAAAAGCTTGAATCAAGATGGAACAGGGCGGTCAAAAAACATAATCTGCCGTCTTTTCTTTCCATGGTTCCAAAAAAACGGCCCTGAAAACATTTTCAGGATCAATTTCCATACATTGTCTTGTATGGCATTTTCTGCTTCCACAGTTCAGGCATGAAAAATCGTTTTTAGTTATTATTTTACCGTAATACGGGCCTGTCCTGACAGGATTTGACGGGCCGAAAAGCCCGAGTGTTTTTACTCCCAGAGCCACTCCAAGATGCATGGGGCCTGTATCCGCACTGACTAAAAATTGAGCATTTCTTAAAATTTCAGTAAGCTCCTCAAGGTTTGTTCTGCCTGTGAAGTTTAATGGTTCATGCGACGCAAAACCGCAGATTTTCTCAGAAAATTCAATATCCTCACGCCCACCTGTAAGAACAGGAACATAATCTGTTTTTTCATAAATCAGATCTGACAGTGCAGCAAAACTTTTTTCAAACCATTTATTTGAAGCCTTTGTTGCACCTGTATTCAAAACAACATATTTTTTTTCTATCTTGATTGATGATTGAAATTCAGGAATATTCCACTTTATAAATTCAGGTAAGTCAAGACCCAGATAAGATGAAAATTCAAGATACTGATCGAGCATATGGTTTGTTTCGTGGCTTTTTGCTGGGATTTTTTCGTAATTTAAAAGCCATGTCATCTCTTTGCATCTTTTTTTGTCGAAGGTGATTTTTCTTACTGCATCTGATTTTATTGTAAAAAAAGCGGATTTCAAAATTCTCTGCAGATCAAGAACTGCATCGAATTTTTCTGATTCAAGAAATTTTGAAATTTTTTTAAATGATTTCCATTTATTTTTTTTATCAAAAAGAACTGCATTTGAAACAGCAGTATGGTTTTTTACAAGAGGATAACTCAGAGGCTCGGTAATCCAGGTGATCTCTGCACCAAGGCTTTCTGAAAAATGTACAGCAAGCGGGAAAGTATTTATAACGTCTCCAAGAGCACCAAGTTTGACAATTAAGATTTTCATTCAGTTTTCCAGAAGTTTTTCGCATGCATTAATTACTTCTGCAGAAGGGATTTTCATACACTCTTCTGTATTCAACGGGCATTGTTTATGTCCGTGCCTTCCGCATGGCCTGCAGGTTAGATTTTTTTCCACTATTATGCTTTTATTCTTCCACGGACCGTAGCCGAACTCAGGAACTGTTGAACAGAATATGCACACTGACGGCGTCTTCAAAGCTGATGCAAGATGAAGAGCCATGCTGTCATTGCAGATTATGAGCTGTGCATTAGCGGCTGCAAATTTGAGCTCGGAAAGATTCAGCTTTCCACAGAAGTTGAATGAACTGGTATTTTCACATACTTTTTCACATACATCTTTTTCAGCCGCTGAACCTGTCACAACAACAAAATAACCTTTTTTTTCAAAATATTTTGCAGCTTCATTGTAACCCTTTGCATGCCACATTTTGGTTTTCCATGCACTTCCCGGAGACAGAAGCAGATATTTTGAATTTTTAAGGCTTTTAAGTTCGGGATTGACACTGTCTTCTTTTGGAGGGAAAAGTCTTAAATCCTGTTTTAAGAGACTTATATCTGTTTCCGATGAAAGAATTGAAAGATTTCTTATGGCATCGTGATCTTCAGAATTCCTTGCCTCCCTGACATTATAGATAAAA
>JBFWJK010000175.1:0-6503 GCA_050253255.1 Desulfobacteraceae bacterium
GAGCATCGTCCGCTATTCCGTTGGCAATTTTACCGATTATGTTTGCAGTTGCAGGTGCTATCACAACAGCATCAGCTTTTTCAGCAAGATCGATGTGTCTTATTTTATCAGGAGTTTCCTCTTTCATGACATCGGTATAAACACTGTGCTTTGAAATTGCCTGAAATGTAAGTTCTCCAACAAATTTACAGGAATTTTCAGTCATAACAACAAAGACCTCTGCTCCTTTTTTCTGCAGAGCTCTTAAAAGTTCCACACTTTTATATACTGCAATTCCTCCGCTTACCCCAAGAACTATGTTTTTTCCCTGCAAAGCTGTCATAACTCCTCCAAAAGGAATTTAAAAAATTACATTTATACAGTTTATGGCTGACATTGACAAAACAGCCGTTGTTACAGCCAGAATAAAAAAAGCAAGAACAGTATTAAAAATATTATCCGTTCTGTTTTCAATATATCCAAGAGCAAAACCTGATAAAAGGCCTCCTGCAAATCCTCCGAGATGACCGAAATTATCAATACCCGGAATTAAAAGCCCGAATATCACCAGGGATATTATCCAGCCTGAAACCTGCTTATATACTATTGAACCATGAAGGCCTCCTCTTGATCTACCGTAATAGAAAAGGGCTCCTATAAGACCGCATATGGCGGCTGAGGCTCCGATTGTAACCGAAGTTCCTGAAAGATAGGAAAGAACAAAGCCTGAAATTCCGCTTACTGAGTATATTATAAATGACCTGGTGTTTCCGTAGAAATTGAGCACATATTTATAAAGCTGGGAAAATGCAAGCATGTTAAATCCAATGTGAAGTATGCTTCCGTGAAGATATGAAGCAGAAACAAAACTCCACCAGAAATGATATGAATCAACAGGTACTCTTCCTGAAGCACCCATGAAAATAAGAGCTCTTGTGTCAGGAGAGAGAAAGTTCAGAGGGTTTGGTGAAAATGAAATTCCCGAAGACACGATAAGGCTTAAAACATAAAAAAATATGTTTACTCCTATAATGAATTTGATGACAAAATCACCATCTCTTAAAAGAGTAAAAACTATGTTGTTTTTGTACCATGCTCCGGGATTTTTTACACCGCAGTAAGGACACTGCGGCTCATCCCGGCTGACAAGTTTCCTGCACCTGGGGCAAAACACTGAATTCAATCTGATAACCCACCTCTTATTTTTCCTGCAAGCTGACCGCAGCCTGCATCAAGATTTTTCCCCTTTGTCCATCTTTTACGTACAAAAAGACCTGATTTTTCCAGAAGAGAAGAAAAATCCGCAATATCTTTATCGCTGCACCCTTTAAAACCGCATCCTTCAATATCATTATACGGAATAATATTTACCCTGCATGGAATTCCGTCAAGAAACTCTGCAAGTTTTACTGCATCTTTTTCACTGTCATTCAGATCCTTGAACAAAGTGTATGTAATAAATATTATTCCTTTCTGCTTCAAGGGATAATTTAAAAGAGTGTTTCGCAGTGTTGTAAGATCAAACCTCTTTGTTACAGGCATAATTCTTTTTCTTAATTCATTGTCAGCCGAATTTATTGAAACAGACAAATTCGCCTTTATATCAGGATCTTTTCCAAGCCTTTCAATCTGATCGCAAAGACCTGAACTTGAAATTGTAATGTGTCTGAATGCAATGTCAAATCCGTGCTGCTCATTTAAAATTAAAACCGCCTGCCTTACATTTTCATAATTATCAAGAGGCTCCCCCATTCCCATAAAGACAATGTTTCTTATGTCATATCCAAGAACAAACTTTGCCGTATAAAGCTGTAAAATTATTTCATGGGGATAAAGATTTCTTTTGAAACCGATTTTTGCTGTGGCACAGAAACCGCAGTTCATTCTGCATCCTACCTGTGAAGAGATGCATAGTGTATCCCTTGTCTTCATTTTAAGGACAACACTTTCTATAACAGCTTTATCATCAAGTTCCAGCGCAAATTTTATTACATCTTCAGACTCTTTTTTTTCAAGAATAACAGGTTCAGGGAATTTAAGACCTGCCTTTATTTTACAGGCAAGCTCCTTGTTCCTGAAACAGTCCAGATTTTCAATATCTGTTTTTCCTGTTTTAAAAAAATATCTGTAAATGCATTTTGCATGAAACTCTCCTTTACCGAAACTCTGATTCAGGAAGTGCGTTAAATCATTTAAGGTAAAGGATAAAATTTCAGACATTATCAATCCTCATTCCTTGCAAATTCATCAATCATTGACAGAACCATTTCAGAGGGTTCTGTCTCTCTTTTCTTTGCAATTGTACAAAGTTCTTCCCACAAGACTTTATGTATTGGAAGAGATACATATCTTTTTGCCTTTTCAACGCTCATTCCTGCGGCAAGCCTGTTTCTGTGATTCATTTCAACAGCTTTTTTCGGATCATTCTTGCTCAAATACCCTTTCATAAGAAATTCCACAAGATCATCCAGATCAATTCCGAGTCCCTCAGCTTTTTTCTCGAACCATTTTACAACTTCATCATTTATTTCAACTGTCATCTTCATAATTCATTCTCCTAAATTAATCCGTAAAGCTCACCGCTTTTTTTAAAAAGAAAATCTATTTTTTCTTCTGTTTTTTCATCTGGAATAAGTTCTTTTGCATGCCAGGGTTTTATTCTTGCATCTATTACAAGGGGCCCTTTGCAGCCAAAATGTTTGAACTTAAAGAAACTTTGTATCCCGTTCACATCATGTGAAGGATTTGAACGTGTAAATACAGTCCATAAAAAATTATCAAGTGTTCTTGAAACAAATTCAGAATCATCGCACACAGCAACAAGAACAAAATCATCTGAGCTTATTTTCACTTCTCCGGATAAACAAAATTTCTCAATATCCTCATAACCGGAAACATCACTGAATTTCGGACCTTCAACAGCAATAACTCCCGGCATAACCACCTTTGGATTTTTGAAACCAGTCGGAAGTTTCAAATTTTCATTTATTTCTTTTTTCAGTATTCTTTTTTTCTCACCACATGAACATATTGCAAGTTTTGATCCTCTGTTCAGACTTTCACCCGAATAATCAAGGGTATCAATTGTTGTTTTTGTATGAAAATGAAGATCATTTTCAAGGTCTATTCTCTCCAGAACATGAATCAAAAATTCTTTCTCATCATAAATATCAAGACCCGGATTATCTTCATGGGCTGCAACAAAAAGGTATTTTGTCAAAGAGCACTGACCAAATCCTAAAATTGCATTTGAAGCCGTGATAATTTCTGCCGGGACTCTTTTTTCATAGGGAGTGTATCTTTCATGGGCAATTGCAAACATAAGCGGATGAACACCGGCAAGGTCAACTGCATGTATTTTTTCCACTCCGGGTATTGAGGCCGGAACCGCTGGCTTTGTCATCTCGTGAATAAGCTCACCGAAAACAGAGTCTTCCTGCGGAGGTCTTCCCACAACAGTAAACGGCCATATTGCATCTTTTCTGTGATAAATATTTTTTACCTTCATATACGGGAATTCATGAACCAGACTGTAATATCCCAGATGATCTCCAAACGGACCTTCTTCTTTTACAGAATCAAGAACAAGCTCTCCTGTTATACAGAAATCTGCATCAAGAGAAATAAATTCATCTTTTGTTCTTTTATATGAAAATCTTCTTCCTGAAAGCGCTCCTGCAAAAAATATTTCCGGAATATTGTGAGGCAGAGGCATCACCGCTGAAAGTGAGTGTGCAGGGGGACCTCCTATGAAAACAGAAACGTTGAGTTTTTTATTTTCAGATATTGCCTTTTGATGATGAAGTCCGATTCCCCTTTCAATCTGGTAATGCAGACCTGCTTCGCTGTCTTTTGCATAGTTGTTGCCTGAAATCTGAACTCTGTACATTCCAAGGTTTGAATTGAATATATTTCTTTTTACAGGGTCTTCAGTATAAACCTGAGGAAGAAGTATAAAAGCACCTCCATCGTCCGGCCAGCATTTGATCTGAGGGAGTTTTGAAAGCTCTGTTTTTGAATATAAAACCGGTCCTTTTTTCGACTGCCCTGGAACAGCACTGTAAAGAGCCTTTAAAATTTTAGGCCACAATAAAGGTGAGGCCAGAACTTCAAAAGGGTCACTTTTTGATGCAACAAGCTTTTTTACAGGTTCAAGAGTGTGCCTGAAAAGAAATTTTGCCCTTTCCATTGTCCCGAAAATATTTGAGACAGCCCTGAAAGGAGAACCTTTTACGTTTTCAAATAAAACTGCAGGCCCTTTTTTCTCGTTTATTCTCCTGTGAACAGCCGCCATTTCTAGGTTTGGATCAAGTTCTGATTTTATTTTCACAAGCATTTTATTTTTATAAAGATCGTCGCATGCCTGTTTTAAAGACGAATAAATCATATATTTTCTGCTTTTATTATTGTTTTATTTCCAAATCCTGCAAGATTATCCGTATACACAATATATTCAGGTTCAAAACAAAAAATTTCGGCCCTGAATTTTTTTTTGAAGCTCAGAAAGTCCGCACCTGAATCTTTTAAAACAAAAGGGAACTTTTTTATATATTTTAAAAAAGCCTTTGAAGATTCTTTAAAGCCGGGTTTTAAAATTCTGCCCCTCATCTGTGCTCCCTTAATTTTTTTTGTTTCATTCCCGTCACAAAATACGGAGCATGAAACTTTTTTATCTACACCATATAGAATATGAATTGATTGAGGTGAAGAAAAAAAATAAAATTTTTCATCAAACACAAAATATACAGGGGAACACCATGGCAGATTATTCTCAATTACACAAATATTCATTGTTTTTTCAGCAGTTACAAGTTCCAGAAATCCTTTTTCCATGAACTGAATACTTTCCTTTAAATTTAAAATATTCCGGATTGATCAATTTTCAAATTTGATGCATATAGCGTCAAATTTCACCACGCTGTACTTTTTACTCTGAGTGATTCAATTTAACCCGTAAGATGCGGCAAAACTGAAAAGCCCGACGGGTTTCATGTTTAAATATAATAAGCTTAATTCATTGAAAATTTATTAATTTAAAAATATGAAACACTCCATTCAGAAATATCTAACATCTGGTTTAGGTTGAAAATTTCCTGTAAATCTTTATTATATTACACTTCATAGTTACTGATTTATAAAAAATCAATCAAAGGAATTAAAATGAAAGATGAAAAAATAATAAATCATGCAAAGCAGTTTATAATAGATGACTTCAAACTGGATGATTCATGGCGTCTTTTTAAAATAATGGGAGAATTTGTCGACGGTTTTGAAACAATGGCAAGTGTGGGACCTGCAGTGAGTATTTTCGGATCTGCCCGCCTTAAGCCTGATAATGAAGCATATATCAAAGCCGAAGAAATTGCATACAGAATTGCAAACCTCGGTTTTTCCGTAATAACAGGCGGCGGCGGGGGAATAATGGAAGCTGCAAACAAAGGAGCTGCCAGAGCCGAGGGAACTTCTGTAGGACTGAATATTCAGCTTCCCTTTGAACAGAGCCCGAATCCTTTTGCAAATATTCAGCTTGAATTCAAATACTTTTTCATCAGAAAGGTAATGTTCATAAAATATGCCCAGGCCTATGTAATTTTACCGGGAGGCTTTGGAACTCTTGATGAAATGTTTGAAGCGCTTACTCTGATTCAGACCAAAAGAATAAAGCCTTTCCCTGTAATTCTTGTTGGTACATCGCACTGGACTGGGCTTGTTGAATGGATCAAGGATCAGCTTCTTACAAAAAAACTGATATCTGAAGAAGACCCTTATCTTTTCAGAATAGTAGATACTCCAGAAGAAGTTGAAAAATCGATAGTTGAGCTTTTACCTTCTGTAAAATAATGTTATTCCCATAATAATTTATAAAAAAATAAACTTAATATATTCAACAATTAACGGAGGAAATAAAATGAAAAAGTTTGCTATTCTTTTTGCAGCAACTTCAGTGCTTGTTCTTTCCGGGTGCAGCAACACACCTGAAAAAGCCGCTGAAGCCCATTTCAAGGACACAATCAAGGCTCACTCAGGACTTATGACCGAAGCTGTCAAGATCACCAAGGTAAGTGAAGAAGGCGGAGAAGCTGTGGTAAATGTAAGTGCAGACCTTAAATACAATGAGCAGCTTACCCTTGTTAAAGAAAACGGCAAATGGGTTGTAAAATAATTTTTGTCTGATCTGTATTTAAAAGCCCCCTGCGTCAAAGCTGAGGGGCTTTTTTTTACAAGGCATAAAATTTTACTTCATGGATAATTCAAAGGCTTTGCCCGAAAATAAAATTCAAATCATTACTTTTTTCACATCATCAATTAATACATAAACCTCATCATCATCTATAAAAAGTTCTGCTTTGACATCAGATTTCCCGGAAAGCTCAGCGTGCTTTCCTCTTAAGCCTGCGAGATCTTTTGTTTCAAGAATTTCCTTTAAAATTTCAACAAGATCTTCGGTTTCTCTGTCCGCTTTGTTTTTGAGACAAAGTGAAAGTTTTTTTTCATACTGCTTTTTCATTTCAGTTTTTATGCAG
>JBFWJK010000176.1:0-6450 GCA_050253255.1 Desulfobacteraceae bacterium
CCCTGAGCAAATCATGATCAAATCAATAAAGAACATATATCCATAAGACTTTTTTTATGATTTTTTGATCCTGAATCAAAAAAAGAATACTTATAATTCTTTTTCAGGTCAGATACATACCCTGAAAGTTTTTCATCATAGTTAAATGCCGCTACAAATCCTTTTGATTCAAGTACTTTTTTGTGTAAATCAGATTCAAGAGAACTTATATACAAAAAATTTCCGGGTCTTTTTCCATCGGTTTCTATTTTTTCAGTTATCTCTGTCAAATCAGTATTTTTTTTTACTTTACACGGATATCTAAAAAAATAATATTCATATGCCCTGTGATTTCTGTTTTTTTCAAAATAGGTCAAAATAAGTTTTTCCGCTTTTTCCTTTTTCACCTCTATATTTTTTATAAATATATTTGAATTGTTCCCGTAAATTTCAAAGTCAGGGTAGTCAAAATATAATTTTCTATAGATAAATGCGCCATAATATAAAAAATCAGCTGAAATTATGCATCTTATTCCATTATCTGAAATATATTTCATAAATTTTTCCAGACCTTTTTGAGGCCTTGATTTGAGGATATAATAATCAAGCAGGTTTTTTAAACTTAATCCTTTGTCAAAGTCTTTCAGGAAATTTTTATTAAAATTTAAATCCTTTGAAAAATCAGATTTTAATATTACATTCTAAAAATCGATAATAACATTATCAATTTTTCTTTCATAAACCATTTTTACTCTCCTTTCCGTTTTTATGGATTATGGATTATGAATTTTAATTTTTTATAAACCGATAATTTTTGTAACAAAATATAAGAAAGTTTTTAAAAAATGAAATGGATTAAATTTTTTATACCGCCCCGTCAGATAGACTGGAATGATGCAATGAAAAAGTTTTCAGATGATAAAGGAAGAAGCATTGTTCTTATAGATGTAAGACAACCGTTTGAATATCGTGAGCAAAATATCAAAGATTCATTTCTTCTGCCGCTTACTGAAATTTCAGACAGATTTCATGAACTTGATAAAAATAAAACTTTTTTTCTTTTCTGCCGTTCCGGTAAAAGGAGCAGTCTGGCTGCAAGAATACTGAAAGTAAAAGGGTTTGAAAATTTATTCAATATCAGAGGCGGGATTAAAGCATACAATAAAATTTTCAATGAGCGTTCCATCAGAAATTGAAACGCTCCAAAGAATTATTTTATCAGTGAAATCTTACCTTTTTTTTCTGTTTTAATAGGAAATGAGCTCATAAAGTCAAGGTCTGTTCCGGCTTCTCCTTCTATTTTAAAAAAATAGTCATGGCTTTTACCGGAAGTAAGAATCCTGTAAAGAGCAATCCCTGCATTTGCAAAAGACACATTGAGAGGAAACTCTATCAGTTTGTCTTCTCCCTGACCAATTGAAACTCCCTGATCAGATTTACCCCTTCCTATCTGAATATTGTCAAGTTCAAACAGATAATTGTATTTTTTTAAATTGATTTTAAAGCTATTGGGATTTTTAACTCTTATGCCAAGCTTCATTCCTGCGCTTAATAAATTAATCGCTTCTATTTTAAGCCGCTCCACCTTAATTTGAGGAATTTTCGGAACCGGCACAGTATCTGAAGCAGAAAAAGGAATTCTGATATTCCCTCCGCCTGGGACATTTAAAGTTATCCCCCCTGAAAAAACATAGTTTATCATGTCTTTGTCTTTTGCTTCTGAAACTGCTGCAAAAATTTTATTAAAAGTGAAGGTAAGAGGTAACACAATAATGCTTGATTTACCTGGTTCCAAAATTAGCGGCTTATTCTGCTCTCCTGCAAATATTTCTTTTTCATCTGTTTTAAATGAATAATCAAGCCTTCCTGCAGAAATTTTGTAAGGATTAGGATTTGATATATCAAGCCCGATATTTAAAGTTGTCTTTTCAAAATCAAGATAAGATATTTCAATCGATGATACTTTGATCTCCGGCTGTTTCCACAATCCTGAATTCTGAATCACTGCACATCCAGACAATAAAAAAAACAAAGCCGCTGAGGTGATATACATACTTAATTTATACATTATATCTTTTCCTTTGTTTTCTAATTATGGGCAAAAAATTATTTTTTTATGCAACCTGAAATCTTACACTTGAAATTTTACTCGTGACTATAAAAAAGACAGTTTTCATTCATAATCTTAGTTTAACAACAGTCCCTAAAAAAATAAAGCCGGCAATATTTTAAATTTCCGGCTTTATTTTTTTTAATGTTTCTGAAATTCTGAATACCGCTGATTAAATTTTAAACTGATCCACAACTTCCTTAACTTCAATTGAAATTTTTTCAAGTTCAAGGGAACTGCTGCTGATTTGACTGCTTCCTTTTTTAAGCTTTCCTGTTATTTCTTCCATACCGGAAATATCATTATTTATTGAAAGAGCTGACTTTGAATTGAAAGACATTTTTTCATTTACACCTGAGATCTTTGCAGAAGCTTCGTTAACACTTGATGCAATCTCTCTTGTTGTCACAGACTGCTCTTCAATTGCAGCGGCAACTGAGCCGACAAACTCGTGAATATCATCAATTGTTGCAGCTATTTCATTGATATCCACCACAGTTTCTTCAGTTGATTTCTGGATATTTTTAATCTTTTCAGCAATATTTTTTGTCGCGCTAGCTGTCTGAGCGGCAAGTTCCTTGATTTCTCCTGCAACAACTGCAAATCCTCTGCCAGCTTCACCTGCTCTTGCGGCTTCTATTGTGGCATTGAGTGCAAGAAGGTTTGTCTGATCGGAAATATCTCTTATAGTGTTTGTAACATCATCAATTTCCTTTGCAGCAGCACCCAGCTGATCAATCTTTTTTGATGAAAGCCTTGCTCTGTCAACTGCAGTTTTTGTAATATTACCTGTTTTTTCTACGTTTTCTGCAATTTCACTTATGGTGGAACTCATCTGTTCCGCACCTGATGCAATTGTTGTGATATTTGCTGTACTAACATCAAGGTCTGATGCTGACTCATTGAGGTTATCTGTCATTTCTGATGTTTCTCTGAAAATAGCACCTGACATTTCAACAGCAGTGTTGATTTCCCTGTCCATATCACCTGAAATTTTCTTGAGATTCATTGAGCCTTCAGACAGCGCTTTAACAAGCTCTCTGAGTTTTTCAATGTTAAACATCTGCTTTAACCGGGTACCCATACTGTTAAGAGACTGGACAAGTTCTCCAAGTTCATCTTTCCTGTTAAGTGTAACCTGAGCATTGAGATCTCCTGAAGAAATTTTTCTGGCAAATGAAGCGGCTTTTTTTACGGGATTTAAAATTACAAATCTTACAAGAAGAATTATGGATATGCACATCATAAGAATTGTTATTCCTGCAATGGTCAGATTAATTCTCTGAAGCTTGTTAATTCCTGCATAAACCTCTGCAGGATCAACTCTTGTAATTACAAACCACCCTGTTTTTTCAGCCTGATTGAATGCTGATATAGTCGGCACATTGTTCCACAGATAGCGCATGTATCCGTTTTTTTCA
Organism: Desulfobacteraceae bacterium; assembly: GCA_050253255.1. GTDB lineage: Bacteria > Desulfobacterota > Desulfobacteria > Desulfobacterales > JACKCP01 > JACKCP01. The sequence continues at coordinate 3,511 of JBFWJK010000176.1, forward strand.
TTCAGCATTTTTTTACCGAAATCATATTCATAAAGACCTGCCTTATATATAAGCTTTTTGGCAGGATGATGAAGAACAAGGCCTTTTTCATCTGTAATAAAAATATATCCGTTCTCACCTATTTTTATATTTTCAATATATTGTTTTGTGAATTCTTCAAAATTTAATGTTGAATAAATGATACCATTAATTTTACCTTCATTTTCCAGAGGTGCCGCATTAATCACAACAACTTTATCTGTAATTCTGCTTTTTACTGCCTGAACTGAAGATTTATTATTTTTAACTGTATTTTTGAAGTAATCCCTGTCCGAAATATCAAGATCAATTCTTTCATCAGAAGATGATGCAACTACTTTTCCTGTTTCATCTACAATTGAAACTGACTGAAAAATTTCATGCTTTTCAAGATAGTCCTTTAAATTTGAAGATGCTGTTTTTCTTAAAGCCCTTCCCTGAAAATCATTTAAACATGCTTTCTGATAAATTTTTACCTCAGAAAGAGTCTTAAGGACAAGTTCCCTGCTTTCAAGCCAGTTATCGAGGTTTCTTACTGTTTCCTTGGCAGATTTTATCATTGAATTATCTGTTATTTCAGAAATAGATTCTCTTGAATACTTATTGGAAAAATAAATAGTAAGACCCATTCCAAGAATTATAAGTACAAGAGTAGGAAGCAGTATTCTTTCTCTTAAACCAAATTTCATTTTTTTTATCTCCGTTTCTATAAGTAAATCTATATAAATAATACAAACTAAATTTTAAACACCTGCGAATTATATATATTTAACTTTTTTTGTAAAGCTAAATTACTTGAATTTATTGGACAATTTGCATTATATTAAAGACCAGTGTTTTAAAAAATAATCGGGATGGCATTGCAGATCAGTTTTTATCAAAAAAAAACGAGGTCTTATCTTTAAACAGATAAAACCTCGTTTTAAAAGTAATTATTGATTATAAATTTTAATTAAACGGTTTAAATTCAACCCTTCTGTTAAGAGCTCTTCCCTCAGCTGTCTCGTTTGATGCTGTTGGCTGGGAAGGTCCGTAACCTTTTGCAGTAAGTCTTTCAGGAGAAATACCTTTTTCTGTAAGATATTTCTTTACAGAATCTGCTCTTTGCTGTGAAAGCCTGTTATTGAATGCTGTGTTTCCTCTGTTGTCAGTATGGCCCTGAATTTCAAGTTTAATTTTGCTGTTTTCATTTAAAATACCGGCAACCTCATCAAGAACTGATGCTGATTTTGCATTGATTTTTACATCTCCGGTATCAAACTGAATATCATTATAAATCCATGTGCCTCTTTCAGTTACAACAACCTTGTCGGAAGCTGAAGGTACAGGACATCCTTTTTTATCAACGTTTACACCTTTTTTAGTATTGCTGCACTCATCCATGTAGTCATATACACCGTCTTTGTCGGAATCAGGCGGGCAGCCGTTTTTATCTGTTTTTACACCGGCCGGAGTACCCGGGCATTTATCCATGTAGTCAAAAACACCGTCTTTATCTGAGTCCGGAGGACAACCTGATTTATCAACCTTAATTCCTTCCGGAGTGCCGGGACATTTATCCATGCTGTCATTTACGCCGTCTCCGTCTGAATCAGCGGCCTTGTCATAGACAGTTTCTGAAAGTATTGCATTGACTGCTTCATTATTATTAAGCATTTCAGCCTTGTAAAATTTTCCGCATCCTGCTGTTGAGGCAAGCTTTGAAAAAGCTTTTTCACCTTCAAGGGAATTTCCTGCATGAACAGGATAAATACAAACTGCAGTTCCATGCTTTTCCTTGATTTTATCAGAAGAAACAAAAGGTTTTTCGCCAATATCAATCCCGTCACCAAAAATAAAAACAGCTGTTTTCCCCGATGTTTTTTCAAGCATGGATAAAACATCATCCAGACTTAAATCAAGACGGGAAGTTCCGCCAGGTTCCTGAATCTTTGATACGGCTTCTGTAAATTTAGGCTTTGAAAAACTGCTCATTTCAAGCTGAACAAGATTTGGTTCAGATGATAATGAATTTAAATGTCCAAAAGTAAGATAAGCAGTGTTGATATCAATATCTGAAGGAAGTCCCGATATCATATTTGTTATTATATTCTGGGTTCTGCTGAAACAGGTCTGGTTTTTCGAACATTCTGCCATTGACGAGGAAGTGTCAGCAATAATTATAAGATTGTCTATTCTTTTTGAATAGGCGCTACCGTCATAAACAGGAGGGTTACCTCCTGAAAAGTCTTTGCATTGTTTTACAGCGCATCCTGAAAAAATAAAGCCTGCTCCAAGCAAAGCCATTGCCGTTCTTTTAAAGAAATTCATTTTTCCTCCGTTTTTTATTATTTGGAATATTTAAATGATGAAAATCAGGTTTAAGATTTATAAAAATTAAATTTACTAAATTGTGTTAAAATTTGACTGGTCATTTTATCTGCAGAGAAATAAAAAAAGAATAAATGCAGATGAATGAATATCTTAATTATAAGTTAAAAAGAATGATTATTGATATAATAACTGAGCTAAAAAAGCAATAAAAAGTTCTGATTCAAATGTGCTGTTGATAATTAATATCAGTCCTCAGACAATTCTTTAAAACATAAATCGCACATGGTGTGGGTAAGCATGGGAAGAGTTTTTTTGTCAAAAAGATTCATTCTTTTTACAGCTTCTTCCACTTCAACCCATTCTTTTTCATTTTCAAAATATACTTTTTTGCACCAGCTGCATATTTTTATGAATTGGCTGTTTCTTTCAACATCTGATTCAAGAAGTCTTACTTTTTTTCTTTTTTCAACCTTTTCAAGAACCGAATGAAATTCAATAATGCCGTTTCCTGCCTCCTTAATTTCCATATGCAGAAATCTCCTGTATTCCGGAGAATCGCAGCGAAAAGGTACGCTCACACTTTTTTTAGTTTTTCTGACTTTTTCAACC
>JBFWJK010000177.1:0-6391 GCA_050253255.1 Desulfobacteraceae bacterium
TTCAAAGGTTGCCTGATTTACGGCAAAATTCTAATCTTAGGATCCTGATAAAGAGCAGATTTTTGTTCCTGTTACACAGCTTACGCCTTCGCAGTCAACGGCAATAATAAATTTCATGTTTTAAACCTGTTTTTATGAAAAAAAGAAATTATTAATGAAACCCGGATTTTTAAGGATTTTATATTTAATATATCTGTTTCTTCTGGTTTATGCCAGCCTTGTTCCCTTTGACTTTTTTTCAGAAGTTAATTTTGATAATGAATTTTATTCTTTCTGGAATCACTGGCCTTTTAATATCAATTCGAGAATAAGCGGTTCAGATGTTTTAAGCAATCTCATTTTATATATTCCGCTTGGTTTTCTTATAACCCTTGAAAAAATTTTAAATAATAACAAAAAGTTTATTTCATTTTTGTTTGCGTTTTTATTTTGTTCGACCATAAGTTTTTGTGTGGAAATTATTCAGATGTTCAGTCAGTTCAGAATATCAAGTGTTTCTGACTGGTTTTTTAACAGTTTAAGCGGCGGTGCCGGAAGTTTTGCCGCTATGCTTTTCGGGCAAAGACTTTGGGGTATTTTAAATAAATGGTTAAATGAAAAGAAGGAAAAAAGAGGTATAAATCTTATAGCTCTTGTCATGATTGTTCTTTTTTGTCTGGATGCTTTTACGCCTTTTATTCCAAGTATTCTTTTAAAAGATGTATGGAGAAGTTTAAAAAAGTCAGAATTTTCAGTTTCGGACGGTTTTCTTCTTCACCCCTGGCATTGGTGGGTAATCAAAATTTTATTGTTTGCACTTTTAACAATAATTATTTTTGAGGTTTTCAACAAAAAATCTGATAAAAAATTTTTTATCTCAATCTGTTTTGTTGTATTTTTTTCAATATTTTTAGAAATTGGTAAAATTTTTATTAAATCAAGATATTTCAATATTGCAAATATTGCATCTGCTTTTGGCGGAGTTTGCTCTGGCTGGTTTATATTGACATTTTTTTATAAAAATATTTCTTTAAATAAGAAACTTAATTTATGCTTAATATTTATATTAATCTATATTTTTTATCTGGGCTGGTATCCTTTTGATTTTTGGTTTGAATTTGAGAATGTAAAAAAAAGAATTCCCGCTTTGATCAGATGGCTTCCTTTTTATGATTATGCTCTTGGTGCAGGACTTAACCATGCAGCATTATTTTTTCAGGGAATTGCACTTCAGTTTTTTTTGATTCTTTTGCTGAAGCTGAGATTTGGATGGTTTGAAAAAAAACTTAAAGGCCTGGCGGGTGCTCTTTTTTTAAGCAGTTTTATTGCAGTTCTGCAGGAAGGAGGACAACTGATGCTTTTATCAAGAACACCTTCTCCGGCAGATATTTACTGTTTTGCTGCAGGCGGCGGCTTGTGTGCCTGGCTTATAAGAAATGAAAACTTAAAAAAAGAAATTTAATATGGAAAAAAAAATAAAATTCGCAGCTGTCGGGGATCTTCTTTTTGCAACTGATTATAAAACAGGAAATGGCAGAGGTTTAGAGTCTGTTTCAGATGAAATTCTAAATATTTTCAGGTCAAGCGATATAGTTCTCGCAAACCTTGAATGTACTTTAAAAGGCAAAACTATGGTTGAATCGGAACCAAGAGTGATTGCATGCGACAGTCAGATAAATTCTCTTCTGGATGCCGGGATAAATGTAGTTTCTCTTGCAAACAACCATGCTTTTGACTGTCATGAGGAAGGCTTTAAAAAACTGAAAAATAAGCTTATTGATTTTAATATAGAATTTTCCGGAGCAGGTCTTGATGAAAATGAGGCTTTCAAGGAAATAATAATTACTGAAAACGGAATAAAAATAGCTTTTTTATTTTGTGCTGATAAATCTACAGGAGCAGATAAATTTTTAAATGAAACATTTTGTGTAAGCCTTTTTGATGAAGAAAGAATTTGTGAAAAAATTTCTGAAATGAAAAAAAAGGCTGACCATGTAATTTTTTATCCCCATTGGGGAATGGAGAGATTCAGGATTCCTTCTCCAGAACAGAGGAAACAGGCAAAAGTTTTTATAGATGCCGGAGCGTCAATAATTTTAGGACATCATCCTCATGTGCTGCAGGGAGCGGAGTTTTATAAAGGAGCTCCGGTTTTTTATTCTCTTGGTAATTTCATTTCGAATCATGTTTTCTGGGAAAGCGGAGATTTTTTAAGCTGGAACAGGTATGAAAGAACAGGGGCAATTGTAACAGCAGAATTTCTGGAAAATGGAATAGAAAATATTAAAATTATTCCGGTTTTTGATAACGGAGAAAAAATTAATATAGACAGTTCCGATTACTCAGTAAGTCTATTCAAAGAACTTAACAAAATGATTTCATCAGGTATCAGTAAAACAAAATTTAAAAAGGAAGAATATTATGTAAGATACATGATTCCCTTAATAAAAAAAATCAAGTCCGGTGAAATAAAAAAGTATTTAAGGAGCTTTTTATAATGAAAAAATATTTTATACCCTGCATTTTGTTTACGGCTTTTTTATTAATTGCAAATTTTGCATATGCAGAAAGATTAATCAGTGTAAAAAATTCAATTGAATTAAAAGCCGCAGTCAAGGATTCAATCCCCGGAGATATGATAGTTATTGAAAAAGGGCTCTATAAGGAAGGTTTTTCAGTGGACGGTCTTGCCGGAACCAGGGAGAAGCCTGTTCTTATTATGGGAAAAGACCCCAAAGATCCTCCTGTTTTTTCAGGAGATGGAGAGTGCTTTAAGCTTAGAAGCAGCAGTTATGTAAAACTATCGAATATAAAAATTGTCGGCTTTTCAGGTAACAGTATAAATATTGATGACTCCGGAAAAAGCAAAACCCCATCTCATCATATTGTTCTTGATAATCTTTCAATCTATGACACAGGAAAAACCGGAAACCAGGATGCAGTCAAGATGTCTGGAACGAAAAACTTTATTGTTAAAAATTGCTTGATAAATGGCTGGGGAGGTTCAGGCATCGATCTTGTCGGGTGTCATAACGGACTTATAGAATTTTGTCAGATAGAGGGAAAGCCGGATTTAAGAAACAGAAACGGAATTCAGATTAAAGGCGGTTCGTCAGATATTCTGGTGCAAAACAATGTGCTCTTAAACTGTGGTACAAGGGCAATAAATATTGGAGGAATGACCGGGGAAAAATATTTCAGGCCGGTTAATGCAGATTTTGAATCAAAGAATATTGTTGCAGCCGCAAATAAATTTATTGGAGGAGAAGCTCACATAGCATGGGTAACTTCAACAAATACTCATGTTCATCATAATATATTTTATTTACCTGGAAAGTTCGTTGGAAGAATTCTTCAGGAAACAAAGGATAAAAAATTTATTCCGTGTCAAAAAGGTCTTTTTGAAAAAAATCTTGTTGTTACAGATTCAAGAGTTAATACATACTTTAATGTTGGACCGGGAACATCTCCTGAAACTTTTGTTTTTGCAGGTAATGCGTGGTACAGATTCGGATCAGATGAAAAACCTTCTCTTCCGACCAGAGAAATTGGAGGTGTTTATAATGTTTATCCCGATCTGGCAGATTTTGGAACTCCAGAAATGAGAATTGCCTCCGGGAACAAAAAATTAATCGGAATAGGACCGAGCGGTTATATTCCCTATACCTATGCGTTTGATTTCGATGATATCAATCTGCCTGCATTAAAAAAAATTGAAGAGAACATAGATAAAAAATATTCTGGCCAGGTTTTTATAGGTATTTTTATTGTGCTGATAAGTCTTTTGATAGTTGTTTTAAGGTATATTAAAAAGAAAAATTGAAAAAGCTGTGTGCTATAAAAACCTGTTTCTTATATAACACAGCAAATAGTAATCCTTTAGATATTCTGTTATAATAGATTCTCCAACACGAGGTTTCATCTCAGTCTGGAAAAATTTCTGTGAGATGAAGATCTTTGCCTTACAGATTTCCACTCTATAATGCCTGAGCTTTTCACAGTAATTTTTTGTATATTATAAAAACCCTCAGTTTTATTTTCTTCATAAATTCCCATACCATAAAAAAAATGGTAAAAGTTAATAATGCTTTTATCAAAATCACCTCAAACAGGTAAAACTCATGGAAAATCACAAAGAAGACCTGATAAGTTTCCTTTCAAACGTTCCTTTGTTTTCATCAGTTACAAACGATCAGCTTGAAGAAATTGCTTCATTTTTCACTCCTGAATTTTATGCAAAAAATGAAGAAATCTGCACTCAGGGAGAAGAGGGTGATTCCATGTTCGTTATTTATTCAGGGCTTGTTTCGATTTATAATAATATAAACGGAAAAGAACTCTTTGCAACAGAACTTGAAAGAGGCGATTTTTTTGGAGAGCTGGCTCTTCTTTCAGATGCACCCCGTAATGCAACAGCCAGGGTTTCTATAGATGCAAAGGTTTACCGTCTGAAAAGGAATGATTTTGAAAAGCTTATCAGTTCCAACAAGAGCATTGGCTTATACTTAAGCAGGTACTACGCCAGAAGAATCAACTCACAGGACAGGCAGGAAGCCGGGAAAAAGCCTGTTTTTTTCTCTCTTTCTTCAACTGCGAAAAATCTGGGTAATTCTTATTTTCTTTATACATGCGCTTACCATATTTCTACTGAGTCAAATAAAAAAATTCTGATCATCGAGCCGTATTTAAACTGCAGTGAACTTATGGATAATTATGGACTGAAAAGAACTGGTTGTCCTGTTCCTGAACTTTTCATGCTTATACCCGAAAAAATCTACAGTAGTGAAGATATCAACTGGTTTGTCCATGAAAGCGGTTTTTTTGTCTTAAATCTTTCACCAGGTTTTGATGATAAACTTTATTCAGCTGTTCCTCTGATTCTTGAACAGTTGAAAAAAAGTTTCAATGTTGTTTTTTTCAATGTTTCTTCTTCTCTTGGTAAAATGGAAAAGCTTCTCATAAGGCTTTGTGATCAGACTTATGTTATTATATCAAATATATATGAGACTCTTGACTGTGTTGCCGGACATATTGGAAAAATTGAAAAAATTTTTGGTTCACGTGCTTTTCTGGGAAGGGTAAAAATTGGTGTAAGCCATCTGGAAGGCACAAGAGGAGTAGCAAGAGAAAAACTGAAAGAAATATTAAGCCTTGCAGAAACTCCTCAGATTTGGGTTGAAAGAACAGAAAAAGCCTTATTGGACAAAATAGATACAAAAAAATACTTTCCTGTAAAAGGGCCCAGAGCTGTTGCAAGGGAGATTGCGGGAATACGGCTTGGGCTTGCTCTTGGTGCCGGAGCTGCAAGAGGGTTTGCCCATATCGGTATCCTGAAGGTTTTTGAAGATTGTGGAATTCATATAGATATGATCTCCGGGGCAAGTATGGGAGCTCTTGTTGGAGGGCTTTATGCAGCAAATCCGTCTACTGATGTTTTAAGGAAAAATACTATTGATCTTATAGCTTCAAAAAAAGATGCAAGAAAAAAAATATTTGATTATACCATTCCGGTTAAAGGACTTTTAAAAGGAGGCAAAGTTTCAAAGCTTATTGAAAAAGCTGTTGAAAAAGCAGATTTTCTCGATTTAAAAATACCTGCATTTATCTGTGGAGTTGATATTGAAAGCGGAGAAGAAATAATCTTTGAGACAGGTGATGTAACAGAAGCAATACGCTCAAGCATTTCAATTCCTGCTGTTTTTTCCCCGTACAGGTATAAAAACAGATGGATGGTTGACGGTGCTCTTTTAAACCCTGTTCCTGTAGATATTCTTCTTAGAAAAGGTGCAGATATTGTAATTGCTGTGTGTATAGAAACAGGTTCAGACAGAGGGATTCATAATAAAGGGATTGATATTAAAGGGGTTGTTTCAAGAACAATAAGTATTGTTCATGGAAAAGCCACTAACGATTTTGTCCGTAAAGCGGATATAGTTCTTTACCCAGAAGTTTCAGGTTTTGGATGGGATGATTTTCATAAAGGAAAAAAAATTATGATAGCTGGAATGGAGGAGTGTATGAAAAAACTTCCTGAAATTTTAAAAATAATAAATGAAAAATCAACAGAAAATTGAAACGGATATAAAATGAGAAAAATGTTAACATATTCATTGTTGCTATACTGTGCTCTGCCTTCGCTTGCTTTTGCACTTATGCCGGAAGAAGTGCTTGTTCTTGCAAATAAAAACGCTGCAAAAAGTGAAGGTATTGCAAAATATTACATGGAAAAAAGAAATATTCCTGAAAAAAATCTTCTGACACTCTGGATTACTGATAAAGAAACCTGTTCAAGGGAAGATTTTGAAAAAAAAGTCATTCCTCCGGTTAGAAGGTTTCTTGAAAAAAATGAAAATATAAGATGTATTGTGTCTGTTTACGGCCTTCCATTAAAAATATCATCACCAGAATTTAA
>JBFWJK010000178.1:0-6346 GCA_050253255.1 Desulfobacteraceae bacterium
ACTTAAGGATAAAACTGTAAAGGAACTTCTGACTTCTCTTGAAAAAATTCCAGCTGATATAAGAGAAGCCGTAAGAAATCACGGCGGAGGTCACTTCAACCATTCTCTGTTCTGGCCCATGCTTAAAAAAAATGTGGCTCCCGGAGGTAAAGTAATTGAGACGATAACAAAAGAATTCCATTCTTTTGAAAACTTCAGGGAAAAATTTGAGGAGGCTGCAGCAAAAAGGTTTGGCAGCGGCTGGGCATGGCTGACAGTTGATGAGGGAAAACTCGAAATCATCTCGACTCCAAATCAGGATAATCCGGTAACCCTGAAAAAAATTCCGATTCTTGGAATCGATGTCTGGGAGCATGCCTATTATCTGAAATATCAGAATAAAAGACCGGATTATATCAAAGCGTTTTTTGAAGTTATAAACTGGGAGGAAATAAACAGGCTTTATGAAGAAGCAGTAAAATAATCCCGGTTGAATCCGGATTTTACAAATTATAAAACAAGCAGCATTTATTAACAAATAACTACTTCAAAACAAGGTCTTTAACAACTCTGCTGAGTTCCGCAGAGTGAAAAGGCTTCCTTAAAAAGCCTGAAAGGCCTTGTTTTTTTAGCTCATTTATATCCTCATCCCTTGAAAAACCTGAAGATAAAACAACCTTTGCATCAGAAGAAAGTTTCATTATTTCTTCAAAACATTCTCTTCCGTTCATTTGAGGCATAATCATATCAAGAATTACAAGATCTATTTCATCCTTTTGTTTTTCAAAAACTTCAAGACCCATTTTACCGTTTTCAGCTGTAACAACTTCATAACCAAGGCTTTCCAGAATATTTTTTGCAACATTCCTGATTATTTCCTCGTCATCCACAACAAGAATTTTTCCCTGCCCAAAACAAAGCTCAGTTTTGTGATTTTCATCTATGGAAGAACTGCCCGCGGCCAGAGGAAGATTGATATGGAATACTGTACCCTTGCCTTTTTCACTGTATACAGAAACAGAACCTTTGTGCTGCTGAACCACTCCGTATACTGCTGCAAGACCAAGTCCCGTTCCTCTGCCGTTTTCCTTGGTGGTGAAATAAGGATCAAAAATCTTTTCAAGATGCTCGTGCTCAATCCCTGTTCCGGTATCCCTTACTTCAATTTCAATATATTTACCTGCACTAAGTTCAAACGGACTGAGCATGCAGTATTTTTCATCAAATTCCACAATCCTGCTTGAAAAAACCAGCTCCCCGCCGTCGGGCATTGCATGGGACGAGTTTATTCCAAGATTGAGAAAAATATTTTCAAGCTGGGAAGAGTCTCCTTCCACTATTGATCTTTGTGCATTGAATTCGGTTTTTATGACAATTTTTTTATCAACGCTCCTTTTCAGAAGAGAGACTGCGTCTTTTACAAGAATATGAATATCAACCCTGGATGAAACAATACTGTTCTTTCGTGCAAAGGCCAGAAGTTTAGAGGTAAGAGACCCTGCTCTGGCGGCGGCATCCGTGATTATCTTGGAATATTTAACAACCTTTGGATCTTCAGGATGAAAATTTGCAATCAGCTCAGCAGAACCCATTATACCGCTCAACATATTATTGAAATCATGGGCAATTCCACCTGCAAGCTGACCAATGGCCTCAAGTTTTCTGCTCTGCTGAAGCTGTCTGTGCAGTTTAAGTTCTTCAGAAATATCTCTTATTACAAGAACAGCTCCTGTGATATTTTTACCGAAGTCTCTTATCGGCGCACCTGAGCATGAAGTCTGAATAATGGCACCCTTCTTTGAAACAACCCCTCTGCATTCAGAAATAATAATATTTTCACCTACACTCATTATTATTTCCACCAGGTCTTTTTTAAGGACTTCCCCGTTTTCATCAACTGCTGTGACAATATCGCAAAGTTTTTTGCCCGCTGCCTCCTCAAAATAAACCCCTGTTATTTTTTCAGCAGTCGGATTCATTCTTGTTATCTTCCCATTTGTATCAGCGGCAATAACCCCTTCACCTATTGAATTCAGTGTTGACCGCAGATTTTCTTCCGAATCTTTTATTGACTGTTCTATTTTTTTTCTTTCGGAAATATCTCTGAATTCCGTAACCCGCACAATTTTTCCATGATAGGGAATGTTTTTTCCTCTGATTTCAAGGGTATACAAAGTTCCGTCCTTTTTCTTTCCCAGAGCATCATAGGTCGACGGATACCCTTTTGTCATGTTTTCCACTACAAGTTCTCTATATTCTTCAGCTATCAGATTAAGCCCGTTCATGCCGATAAGTTCATCGATTGAATATCCGGTAATTTCAGAAAGACCCATATTGCAGTCAAGAATTGTCCCCATGTCATGAATACCTATTCCGCCGAATGAAGCTCTGAGTAAAAGACTGAACCTTTCCTCGCTTTCCCTTAACTCCTGTTCCGCCTTTTTTGACTGGGTAATATCCAGAAGAACTCCGTTGTATACATACTCATCAGTATATTTTGTAGGAAGGGCTCTGCCCTGAAACCATCTTTCTTCCTGATTGTTTTTTAAAAATTTCCCCTCGAAAAACCATCTTTTTCTTTCTTTGATAGCTTTTGTTATAGATTCAAAAAAATCACCGGAATATTCATCAGGTATATTTTCAAGGAACATACTGATAAAATTTTTCTGGTCCGGTTCCAGCCCGAAAAGTTCTCTTGTTCTCGGGCTCAGGTAATAAAACCCCATATCGCTTCTGTTTCTGTAATAAAACTGAAACAAAACTCCTGGGATATTGTCTGCAACATCTCTGATTGTTTTTTCATTTCTTTTAAGAGCAGCCTCGAACTCTTTTCTCTTTGAAATATCAGATGCAATCGCAAGAAATCCCTTCAGGCTTTTGTCGTCTTTGTATACAGGAGTAACCGACACTGAAACTGAAACCTTTGATCCGTCCTTTTTCACATATGTCCACTCTCTTTGCTCAAACCCGTCACGAAGGGGGATTTCAGCAAAAACAGCAAGATCTTTTATCTTTCTCCCAAAAATTTTTTCTAGTTCACTTTCTCTTTGAACAATTTCTTCTCTCAGGTGGATCATTTCAGCTGTTTTTTTGCCCACAAGCTCGGCAGCTTCATAACCGAGCATTTTCTGGGCTCCGCTGTTGAAAAGCTTGATAACGCCTTTTTTGTCAACTGCAATAATGGCCACTTCAGTTGCAGCCGAAATAAGAGCTTTTACGTCATTTATATTTTCAAAAAAATCTTTTTCAAAACTTCCCGTTTTCATTAGCTTTTTTCCGTTTAACGGTTGGAACAAAAGTATTTTTATCAAATCTGATTAAACCATATTTATCAGCGACTAACAAAAAAAATCTTTTCCAAATAAAAAAAGGCTCCGAAACTTATTCCGGAGCCTATTATTACAAGTAAGTTTTTTTATGAAAATGTCATATTTCAGGATAGTCAACAACAAGCCTTTTTATATAAAACAGAGTCATGAAAACACTTGCTTTGGCAGTTATTTCATTGTTTCTTGCCCTTGAAAGATAGTAAATTGAATCCAAGACATCTGTTGCTGTTGCAACACCCTTTTCAAAGGAAAGCTCTGTTATTCTTAAATTTTCTTCTGCTTCCTTAATACCTTCACGGGCAACAAAAAGATTTTTTTCAGCTGTCTTTGCATCGATAAGGAGGTTGCTTAACTCATTTACCAGCTCATCTTCAAGCTCTGCAATAGAATACCTGATTTTTTCAGTTTCAAATTCAGCCTTGTCGATTTTTTTGTACTTTTTCATTCCGTCAAAAAGATTAATTCCGAAATTGAGCTGAATCCTTGTTTCATCCTCTTTTGTATCAGAATCAAAGGCGTAGTATTCATCCGAATAATATCTCTGCATGAGGACAAGATCAATTTTCGGATAAAATGAAGCTTTTGCAAGTTTTCTGGAATTATCTGCTTTTTCAAGACCTGCCTTTAGAATTTTCAGATCACTTCTGTTTGAAAGCATTGTATTCCTGTATTCTTCAAACGGAGAAAAAACAGGAAGAGTTTCAAATGAAGAAAAATCGATGTCTCCGAATTCAAGAGAAAGTCCGGTTACCCTGTTAAGGCTGTTTATTGCTTTCTGCACCTCATTTTCAGCCTTGATAAGACTCTGCTCTGCATCATCTTTTTCAACCTTGACTGTCAGGACATCTCTTTTTTTGGCAACACCCACATTATATTTAAGCTGAATATTTTCATACCTTTCGGAATATGCCTTAAAAGCGTCCATCGCAACAAGCCTTCTTGCTTCAGCCTGATAAACCTGAAGAACTTTGAGAGCCACATCAAGCCCGATATCATGCTGGATATTTAAAAGCTGATAATCAGATGTTTCAAGATCAAGATCTGCAATTTTAAGCTCAAGCTTATCCTTGAAACCATAGAAGAGATTCTGTGTCAAAGAGACTGCAAATTCACTGTTTTCCTCATTTTCAAGCATGGATGATTCATCAAGTTTGTTTGCCTTGTAAGAAGCATCAAGGGAAGGGAGATAATCACCTTTTTGAATTTTCTGTTCAAGCTTTGCCTGCTCAACAGCAAGTCTGTAGGATTTTACAACTTCCCTGTTTTCAACTGCGGCCTTGTACATGTCAAGAATTGTTACCTCTCCTGAATAACCGGAAAAAGGTAATACAAAAATCAATGACAGGATCAGCAGTATTTTTTTAAAATTAATCATTGGTTAAAACCTCCATTTTAATTGCAAAGGCAAGAAGCGCCGGTATTACAAAAAGGGTAAACAAGGTAGAAACAGCAAGCCCTCCCAGAAGAATACTTCCAAGTCCCCTGTAAAGCTCACTTCCTGCACCAGTTGAAAGCACAAGAGGAAGCATTCCGAAAAGGGTTGTTGTTGTACTCATGAAAATGGGTCTGATCCTTGTAGACACAGATTCTTTTATGGCTTCCATATGCCCCATTTTATTGTATCTCAGGTTGTTCAAAGACTGATGAACAACAAGAATTGCATTGTTTACAACAGTTCCCACAAGGATAATAAACCCAAGCATTGCAAGAATGTCAAGGGGCTGGGGAGCGACAAAGGCATCAACAAGCCTTAAGCCGATAAATCCTCCTGCACCTGCAAGGGGAACAGTAAAAAGAATTATAAGGGGATAGAAAAAATTCTCGAACAAAGCAGACATCAGAAGATAAATAATTACTACCGCAAGAATAAAGTTCCATGAGAGAGAAGATATTGTAGTTTTAAGTTTGGAAGCGTTTCCGCCAATTTCAACTTCAATATTTTCAAGCATCCCCTTTGCCTTGAAATCGTTGACAATTTTTTCCTCAATAATTGAAACTGCCTCCTGAATAGGCAGATCATCTGGAGGAGTAATCTGAAGTGTTATATTTCTTTTTCTTTCAAGATGATTAATCTGGTTCATTCCAAGGGAGTATTCAAGGGCTGCCACATCGCCGATTCTCATAAGATTTGCATCCTTGTTCACTATCTGGGTGTTTATTACATCTTCAGGTGTGGCATAACCTGATTTTGGAGATTTAAGAACAAGATCAAGCTGGTTTTTTCCTTCCGGCCTGAACTCATCAATTTTTCTTCCATCCATTATTATATCTACATAAAGACCAAGTTCAGCCTCGGTATATCCGCTTGCAGCAAGCTTTTCCTTGTCAGGAATTATATGGACTTCAGGATATGTAGTCTCAAGAGAAGGGATAGGCCTGATCTGGATTCCGGGAAGATTCTGCATAAGGCTTCCATAAAATGCTCCTCCAATGCCTGTCAGAACATCAAGGTCAGTTCCCTTGAGATTTATATCAATTGTTCTCCCCCCTCCAAGGTCAGACTGGAAAATTCCAGCCTGGAATGAAACCCCGAACATATCAGGAAGAGAATTCACAATTCTCATAAACAGAGGAACCATTTTAGAGGCTTCTGTTTCATGGGTACTCACTCCTCCAAAAAGTGTTATATTTTCTGTACCAACATACCAGATATCACTTATCTGCGGAATTTCGTCCTTCCAGTCATTTTCAAAATAAGGCTTTGTTTCATTTTTTATGTATTCACCAAGCTCATTCATTTTTTCAACAGATGCGCCGGGAGGAGGAATAATAAGGCTTAAAACAAGGTTTCTGTTTCCCTGGGGAAGGTATTCAGCCTTTGGTATCAGCAGATAAACAACTGCAATTGAAAAGGCGGTAAGAAAAACAACTGTAAAAACCCTTGTAAATGTATTTTTAAGTGAAATTTCAGACAGCTTCATTATAAAAAAGGAAGAACCTTTCCCAAAAAGAGCAAAGGGATCTTTTTTTTCATTTTTCTTGTTAAGCCTTGATTTCCCTCTTTTTTCCCTCCAGGAATAAAGCTTGTTCAAAAGTGA
>JBFWJK010000179.1:0-6345 GCA_050253255.1 Desulfobacteraceae bacterium
TGTCTTTCATCTGAAGATCATGGAATGAGTGCCTATATGCAGAAGATTCTTAAAGCGTCAGGCCAGGATTTCCCAGTTCCCAAAAGAAATCTTGAGCTTAACACCGGACATGCCGTAGTCAAAAAAATGAAAACCCTTTTTGAAAATGATCCTTCCAGTTCTAAATTAAAGGATTATGTAGGGTTGATTTTCGATCTTGCAGTAATAGGCGAGGGAGGCAAGGTTGAGAACCCGGCTCTTTTCTCAAAACGGGTTGGAGAGCTGATGAATCAGTCTGTCTGATAAAGTCAAAGCCGGTGAAAGCCGGCTTTTTTATTTGGTGTATATTATAATGGACCAAAAACTTTATTTCTGAGGGCGAAAACAATCCAGAACAGTCTAAATTTGATTTGACTTTAGATATGCCGGTGGTAATTTAGTGTTTTTAACATCTCTTTGGAGGCAGGATGGAAGAGCTTACCGGAGCCAAACTTGAAGATATCAAAAGTCTTTTGTCAGAAATCGGTGATAAGGATATTGATAACCGGCTGAAAGTTGTCAAGTGTCTGTGGAAATCAGAGACTCATGCTACTGCGGAAGACCTTATAAAAGCTGAAGATTTCAGCTGTGAAAATATAAACCTTGATTTTATTGAAGAGACTCTGTCACTTCTAACAAGGCTTGGTCTGGTTACCAGGATGGAAATTGACGGCGGTTCTCTTATGTATGAACCGAAATACCTTGGTGAACATCATGACCATATGATCTGTGTGGACTGCGGTAAAATCATCGAATTTGAAGATCCCCGTCTTGAAAGAATTCAGGAGTTTGCAGCTGAAAAGCACGGTTTTACACTTATAAGGCATAAAACTGAATTTTATGGTCTCTGTTCGAGGTGCAGTGCAAAACGAGGCGAGGAAATTCTTTTAAGAGATGCAAGGGCCGGGGAACTTCTTGAGGTAACAAGGATGAAGGCAGGTTCAGGTCTTAATAAGAAGCTGGCATCCATGGGTATAAACAAAGGCTCTGTAATTGAAGTTCTGAACTCCAATAAAGGCGGCCAGATTATTGCTGCACATCAGGAAAGCAGATATGTTCTGGGAAAAGGGATAACGGAAAAAGTTTTTGCAAAGCGGATTCCTGAGGAAAAATGCTTTATTGGAAGAAATCCTGCATGCCCCTATATTGGCGGCGGTTCTGGGCCTTTTATGCCGGCCTGCCGCGGCGGTGCAGTCCCCATGAGCAGCCTAAAAAATAATGACAAGGGTATTGTTATCAGAACAGGCGGATGTAAAAGACTCAGGAGAAGGCTTTTTGAAATGGGGCTTTTAAACGGCGCCGAATTTGAAGTTGTTAAATATGCCCCCTTAAAGGATCCGATGGAGATAATTGTACGCGGAAGCCATATATCTCTGAGGGTGGATGAGGCCAAACACATAATGGTCAGAAAGATAGAGGACTGAATTTCTCGATGACTGATAAGCATCTTACAATAGCTCTGGCCGGAAACCCGAATTCCGGCAAAACAAGCATATTCAATGCAATAACAGGAACCAGGCAGAAAGTTGGAAACTGGGCCGGAGTGACTGTTGAAAAAAAAGAAGGGTTTATTGAACATAGGGGGAAAAAACTTAAAATAGTTGATCTTCCCGGTATATACAGCCTGACTCCATTTTCCATAGAAGAGGTCGTTGCCAGAAACTATCTCATAGATGAAACTCCTGATGTAGTGATAGATATAATTGATTCAACAAATCTTGAAAGAGCGCTTTATCTGGCTCTTCAGATAAGGGAACTCGATGTAAAGGTTGTTTTTGCTCTGAATATGGCTGATATTCTTGAAAATAAAGATATTTATATTGACGATTCGAAACTCAGTGAACTGCTTGACCTTCCTGTGGTTTTTACGGTTGGAAACAGGGGGGAGGGGATGGACGAGCTTCTTGACGAAGCTGTAAATCTGGCCTTGTCTGGAAAAAAACCGGTTAATGAAAGAAAAATCAGGTATTCAGCTGAAATAGAAAAATCGATTGACAGGGTCTCAGGCTCAATAAAAAATATTATACCTGAAAACAGCAGATACTCACTCAGATGGACAAGCATAAGACTGCTTGAAAACGACAGGCCTGTTTTCGAACAGGTGAGCTCATTTGGAAAAGACTTTGATCTTACAGGGCTTGTCAGGCAGGAAAGAGAAAGGCTTAGAACTTTTTACAATGATGAGCCGGAGCTTGTCATGACAGATGAAAGATACGGCTTTATCGAGGGGATAATAAGAGAGGTTCTGCATGTTCCTGTAATGACAAGGGTTGATATTTCAAGGAAAATCGATTCAGTCCTCACAAACAGATTTTTAGGTCTGCCTGTTTTTGCATTTTTTATCTGGCTTATGTTTCAGTCTACCTTCACTCTGGGTCAGTACCCAATGGACTGGCTTGAAAGTTTTGTTGTCTTTACTTCAGAATTTCTGACAGGGCTTATTCCCGAAGGAATTCTTCAGTCACTTGTTGTTGATGGAATTGTTTCCGGAGTCGGAGGGGTTCTTGTTTTTCTTCCAAACATACTGATTCTTTTTTTCTGCATAGCTCTGTTTGAAGATACAGGATATATGGCAAGAGCCGCGTTTCTCATGGACAAGGTTATGCATTCCATAGGACTCCACGGAAAATCTTTTATTCCGATGCTCATGGGGTTCGGGTGCAATGTCCCTGCAATTATGGCCGCAAGAACACTTGAAAACAACAGAGACAGAATTCTTACCATACTTATCACCCCTTTCATGTCATGTTCCGCAAGACTTCCGGTTTATATAATACTTGCGGGAACTTTTTTCCCTGGAAAAGCAGGCAACGTAATTTTTCTTCTTTATCTGACAGGGATTCTGGTCGCCGTATTTTCGGGAAAACTTTTCAGGGCAACCATTCTCAAAGGGGAAGAAGCCCCTTTTGTAATGGAACTTCCTCCATACAGAATCCCAATGGCAAAAAGTCTTGTGATTCATATGTGGGACAGGAGCAAAATATTTCTCAAAAAAATGGGCGGTATTATTCTTGCAGGATCGATTCTTGTATGGGGATTGAGTTATTTTCCTGAAGATGTTAAGTATTCAAGGGATTATGATTTAATTTCAAAGGAACTTTCACAAAAAATTCAGGTAAAGGAAAATTCAGGTCTGAAAGCTGAAACAGTTCAGCTTTATGAAGAACTTGAGCATATCAAGAACGAGAAAAAAAGAGAGCATGCCGAAAATTCGTATCTAGGCAGAATCGGCAGTTTTGTTTCCCCCTTCTTTGAACCGATAGGAATAGACTGGAGGGGCAGTATCGCTCTTATTACAGGTTTTGTTGCCAAGGAAATAGTTGTAAGCACAATGGGAGTTCTGTATGGTGTCGATGCAGG
Organism: Desulfobacteraceae bacterium; assembly: GCA_050253255.1. Lineage (GTDB taxonomy): Bacteria > Desulfobacterota > Desulfobacteria > Desulfobacterales > JACKCP01 > JACKCP01. Next base: position 3,379 of record JBFWJK010000179.1, read on the forward strand.
CCAAGGTGAAGATTCGGGCGGTCTTGGAGCTGCGCTTAAAAGATCGGGGATGACTCCTTTGTCTGCACTTTCCATGATGGTTTTTGTTCTTCTGTATCTTCCCTGCATTGCTGCAATTGCTGCTGTAAGGCAGGAATCAGGGAGTTTAAAATGGACTCTTTTCAGCATTTTTTATACAACCTTTATTGCATGGTCACTTTCTTTTGCAGTATATCAGTTTGGAACTCTTCTTCAGAAAGCAGTATAGAAAAGAGGTGAAATATGAAAATAAGTAAAATTTTTATTGTATTGTCTGTTCAGGCTTTGATCCTGTTTTCGGTTCAGTGTTTTGCAGGCAGCCGTTTAAGTGTTGAATCAGACAGACTTAATGTCAGATCAGGTCCGGGAACTCAGTATGAAGTTTTATGGCAGGCTGAAAAAAATTATCCTGTGGAAATTGTGGAAGAAAAAGGCAGCTGGGTTCATTTCAAGGATTTTGAAGGATATGAAGGCTGGGCATACAAGCCTTTGCTAGGTGGGAAAAAAACAGTTGTTGTAAAGGTTTACAAGGCTAATGTAAGAAAAGGTCCCGGAACAGATTATCCTGTTGTATTTACGGCTGAAAAAGGGACTCCTTTCGAAGTTATAGGAACGGAAAACGGATGGTACAGGATCAGGCATTCAGACGGAGACTCAGGCTGGGTAAGTTCTGGTCTATTATGGTAAATCACTGGAGGAAAAATGAAAGAAGAAAAAGATCTTGTTGAAGTCCCTGAAATTGACGCATTTACCGCTTTTATGAAAAGAGCTGCCGATTATGTCAGGGAAAACAGAAAAAATGTGATTTTAGGTATTGCAGGCTTTTTTGTAGTGCTTGCTCTTATTTCTTCAATACCAGCCCTTATTAAGGCCAAGCGTGAAAAGTCGTTCACTGAACTGCAGAAAGCTCTGAGAGTTATTGAAGCGGATAACAGTACTGAACCGGCTCAGATTGAAAAAGCTTTTTCTGTCCTGAATGAAAAATACAGCGGTACAAAAGCTTCTGCTCTTGGTGATATTTATATTGCAAGGGCAATGCATGAACTGGGTGAGGATGAAAAGGCCGCAGAGTATTTTAAAAAGGCTGTGGACTATTTCGGAGAATCATCTCTTCCAGGCAGACTGTCAATGTATGAACTCGGATGTCTTTATTTTGACAAGTCGCCTGAAAAGGCACAAAGCTATTTGGAACCTCTTGCTGAGACAGAATCTTTTGTCAGGGAAGATGCTCTTTTTTATCTTGCTCTCGCCGGAGACATGCAGAGCCTTGAAACGCTTAAAAGCGATTATCCTGACGGTTTTTACTCTGAAATTGTCAGGGAAAATTTCAACTCTTCAAAAGATCAATCTGTAAAGAACTGATTAAGTGTTTAAATAAAAAAAACTAACCGGGGTCATTCGGTTAGTTTTTTCTTAAGGGAAAAGATGAAGAAAGTTTAGTTACATATATACAAGATTTGTGCCAATTTATATTTGTTTGATTAAAGCCTGTTTATTCAGGCTTTTTTGCTTTTCAAACGGCTGTGAGTTTTTAAAATGAGGGTATAATTTATACCATTGGGTTCAAAAAAATAAACTTTAGTTGTAACAACTTGAAAATAGGAGCTATTTTGTGGTTTAAATAAATGTACCTTTTTTATACACTTCAATGCTGCGGTGGTTTTGAGGGTTCAAAATTTTAAACTTTATCGTGGAATTTTAATGTTGTACTTTTTTATTTTCTGATTCAGCCCGCTTTTGCCCATGCCGAGTATTTCTGCTGCCTTGGTCTGGATAAAGTCGTTTTTTCTCAGAGTGTCCTCAATTATTTTCTTTTCAATTTCAGCAAGAGTTTCCGCAAGGCTCCCCCTGAGTTTCAGAGTATCGGGTGAAGCCGCTGACGATGCTGTTTCAACAAAGTCCTTTGGGAGATTCTTTTCAGTTATTGTTTTTCCGCTGGATAATATCACAGCTCTCTCGATTATATTTTCAAGTTCTCTTACATTGCCTGGCCATGAATAGTTGAAAAGAATTTCCATACATTCTGAAGAAAAATCTTCGGGAAGAGTTTTTGTCTGTCGCTGATTTTTGTATTTATTTAGAAAATGAACGCAAAGGAGCTTTATATCCTCTTTTCTTTCTCTGAGAGGCGGCAGGTTGAGCCGGACTACATTGAGTCTGAAATAAAGGTCTTCCCTGAATCTTTTTTCTCTGACTTCTTTTCTGAGATCCTTGTTTGTTGCAGCTATGAGTCTGAAATTTACCGGTATGGTTGTATTACCTCCAACCCGTTCTATTGTCCTTTCCTGAAGAACCCGTAAAAATTTTACCTGAAGATTGGGGCTGAGCTCTCCTATTTCATCAAGAAAGAGAGTGCCGCCGTCTGCAAGCTCTATCTTTCCTTTTTTCTGTGAAACAGCTCCTGTAAAAGATCCTTTTTCATGACCAAAGAGCTCGCTTTCAAGTAATGATTCTGCAAGAGCCGAGCAGTTTATGGCCATGAAAGTTTTGTCTTTCTGGGGGCTGTTGGCATGGATTGATTTTGCTACAAGTTCTTTTCCTGTTCCGCTTTCTCCTTCGATAAGAACACTTGCTGTGGTAGGCGCAATTTTAATGATTGTATCAAAAAGTTCTATCATAGGTTTGCTTTTACCTATGATGTTGCCGAATTTGAACTTGGTCTCGACAAATTCTTTAAGCTCTCTGTTCTGTTTTACTATTTCTGAGTGGGAAAGGGCGTTTTTTATGTGCTGGACCAGTTCCTGATTTCCAAAGGGTTTGATTATATATGTAAAAGCACCTTTCTGCATTGCCTCGACTGCTTTTTCAACTGTTCCGTGAGCAGTCATGACAATCACTGGAATTTCAGGCCAGCTGCTTTTTATTGTTTCAAGCAGGGACAGCCCGTCCATTTCAGGCATTTTCATGTCTGTAAGAACAAGGGATATATTTTCATTTTTCAAAATTTCA
>JBFWJK010000180.1:0-6327 GCA_050253255.1 Desulfobacteraceae bacterium
TGCGGATACAAATTCAGATACGAAAACATTGAAAATGCTCTTGAAAATCTGCTGAAATAAAAGCTGATTTAAAATTTCTACCAGGCTCTCAGCCGACAAGGTGAGAGCCTGATTATGATGCTAATTAAGAATAAAATAAGTATCTGATAAAAAATAAAAGAAAATCACATCAGGAATTTGGGATCAAGAAGAGTATCAAACTTGAGATGAATTGAATATTCATGATTCATTTGAGGCAGAACGCTTAAAACCTTCCCTTTTTTCTTAATATCAACTCTGTTTTTTGACTCAGGAATAATAAACTTCATCATCAGATCCCTTCCCAGAAGAAGCTTTACATTTCTTTCATTTGAAGTTGTAAAGTAAAATGAAAGGCCTCCTGATGAAACATCAGACAATTTCCCCTTTAAAACTTTTCCTATAGATTTGCCTGAAGCACTCAGAATTTGGAAAACTATTGCTCCTCTGGTGGAAAACCTTTTATGTATGCGGCGGTTTACACCTTTTTCCTGTACCAGGGTGGATGTTGTTTTAAGTGTGTATGCAAAATCCCTGAGTTTTGGTTCCAGTCCGGGAAACTCCTCTTTCAGTTTATCCAGCCTGTCTTTGTCAAGGACATGACAGACACCTCTTGAACTTCCAGTAAGAGTATTGGTGCATACAGTGGTCTTGAAAAAGGATTCCACTCCTGCAATTGAACCTGGAACAACTTCTCTTATAAAAATATCTTCATTGTCCTTTTTATGAATTATCTTTAAGCTTCCCTTGTTAACAAAATAAAGATGCCTGTTTTTTTCCCCCTGCTTAAAAAAAACGTCATTTGATCCAAAAGCTTCTTCTTTCATTGAAAAGAAAAGAGCATTTCCCTCTTCAGGAGTAAGCTCGGAATAAAGTGTTTTAAATATGCTCTGATGATTTTTGTCTATTGCATCATTTTTTTCTCTTTCTATCACTTCAGCAGATTCAACTATTTCTGTCAGCGCAAGCGGATCAATCTCATATATCTTGTCTCTGAGAGCTTCAGCCTTTGCAAATTCCTTTTTTTTTGCAAAAAAGACCACTGCTTCGTATACAGCACCTACAGCTTTATCCTTATTCCCGTTATCAAGATAAGTTCTTATTTCATGCTCAAGCTTCTTTAAATCCATTATTCCTCCGAATGGAAAATATGTACAAAATCATCTGTTCAAAGTTTCAACCGAATCAGATATTATTTCCTTCAACAGATCATTAGTCTCATTTTTTTCAATTTTTTCAAGTTCTTTTATCCATTTCAGTTTATTTTCAGATAAAGATATAAGATATAAAATATCACCCTTAATTTCAATGGAAGATTCCAGATAAACTTCATAGAGCCTATCAACAAGGTCCTCAAACAGGTACGGAGATTTCTCGCTCAAATATTCGGCTGTTACTGCCGCACCGACTCTCAGTCCTATGGCCCGGGAACTGAATAGCGACACAAATCCAGAAAAGACACTGTTTTCAGAGACTATCAGATCTGCAATTTCTGCTGCTTTACCCTGTTCAATAATATTTTTAAAATAATCAGAAGAAAACTCTTCTTTATTTTTTTCTTCAAAAACCACTTCTAAATCGTCAAGGTTTATATCGCCCACAAATCTTTGAATTTCATTACTTTTTTTTTCTATAACCAGACAAGGAACAGACATAACATTAAATTTTTCAGCATGAAAAAAATTATCATCACAAAAATAAAAATGAGATCTGATTTTCTTTTTTTCGAGAAATCGTAATATTGAATCAAGAGCCTTTGGACAATTGGGACAGTTTGATGAAACAAAGAGCCTTTGCTCAAATTCTTCGGATAATATTTTTTTTTCCGGCAGGGCTGCAATCTCAATAAAAAATTTTAAAAGATGACCCCTGGGAACTCCGTAAAAGGAAAGATCATTGCATTCAATCCTTGAGAATGTCCCCTCCTTTATTCTCAAATCAACCCATGAAAAATTTTTTTCAAGCTCCTTCATAAAGGAGTTCATACCGGCAAAAAAATCATCATTTGACTTTATGAGGTAAAAAGTTTTTGTATCTTTTAAACTCTTATACTTTTCGTAAAAATCTGCTTCCAAGGATAAATCCATAATTTTACCTTTACTTTATTTATATTTATTTCTATCCTCACAAAAATATTAATTTCTTATAATAAATTTTTTAAAAGTTAAATTTTAAATATGAAGATAGAATTTTTTTCAGTAATGACATTTAATATACGCTTCGGACTTGCACCTGATTTTAATAATCCATGGGAAAAAAGAAAGGAAAGCGTAATTAAGATCATAACCGAAAAAGATCCTGATTTTATTGGAATTCAGGAGGTCAACGATTTTCAGCTTAAATATCTTGCAGACAACCTTAAAGACTACAATGTAACCGGTCTTTACAGAAAAAACGATCCCAACTGGCAGGAAATCCCGATATTTTTCAAAAAAGACTGGGAAAATATTTTAAGCGAACATTTTTTCCTTAGCGATACCCCTTACAAAGAGAGCAAATTTAATGACAGCCAGTGGCCAAGACAGGCTGTAACCGGGCTTTTTGCAAAAAAAGGTGAAATTGTTTCAGTCACAAATACCCACTTTGACTTTAAAGACAATGTTCAGGTAAAAAGTGCAGATCTTATAAGACATAAATTATCCTGTATAAACTCAAAAATACCCAAAGTTTTATGCGGAGACTTCAATGCTGATCCCACCGGTAAATGCTATCATCAGTTCATATTCAAAAACCCGCCTGATTTCAAAGATCCTTTCGAAACTGCCCAGTCAGCAACGTTTCACGGTTTCACAGGTGTACCAAATACCGGAAGGATAGACTGGATTCTGTACAGCGGTGATTTACATCCTGTTTCCGGTAAAATAATAGAATATTGTGAAAACGGCAGATATCCTTCAGATCATTTCCCTGTGTTCGTAAATTTTTCGTTCAATGAAAAATAAATTTGCTCATTTAAAACTTTACAAAACAAGGAATTATTATTTCTGCTGTTTTCTTTGTTCTGATCCAAAAAAATATTTTACATAAATTTAAAGGTTATTTAATCGAGATTTAAATTCTGAGAATTGGTTTTTATAACAAGCTTCTGTCCCGGATAAATATAATCTTTGTAATCAAGTTTGTTCCATTCAAGTATATCTTTTATTCTAACTTCAAATTCATCAGCAATTTTTATCAGAGAATCTCCTCTTTTTACTGTGTAGTAAAAAATTGTGTGCTCCTCGATCCATTTATTTTTATGCTTATCAAATTCTGCAATAAATTTTTCACTGTCTATTACATCAGGAACATTGATATATGAGTCTCCTTTGATAAGATAGTCTCCGATAATTTCTGTATTGATCAGCTTGAATTCATACAGTGACAAATCAAGTGCATGAGCTGCAACTGATGCTGGTACAGTATAATTGAGGTTAAGCTTCAATTCTTTTGTATCCCATGCTTTATAATAATCGGATTCTTTCATTGAATAACCCAGTTCATCTCTATTTTCAAAAACAATTTTTGCAGCAATCACCCTGAAGACATATCTCATTGTTTCTTCAGGGAGCCACAAATCATAGTAGCCTTCAGCCGACTGAGCTTCTAGTTCCCTTTCAATCCTCATTTCTCCAATATTGTATGCTGCAAGGACAAGTTCCCAGTTTTCAAATCTCTTGAAAAGCTCCTTTAGATACATCGCTGCAGCATAGGTGGATTTTTTAATATCGCATCTTTCATCAACAGATTTATCAATTTTCAATCCGTGCAAAAGTCCTGTTGAATGAATAAACTGCCAGAAACCTACTGCATTCTGGGGAGATCTTATATGGGGCCGCAAAGCACTTTCAACAACGGCAAGATATTTCAGGTCATCAGGAAGGTTTTCCTGTTTGAGTATATCTTCTATTACCGGAAAATATCTTCCTGAGCGCTTCAGCCACAAAATAACCTGAGGCCTGTTATCGCTGATAAGAAGTAGTTCTTTTTCAAGCCTCTCCCTTGCATCATTTTTCTCAAGAGGAACCTCTGTATTGCAAAAAGACACATTTTTAACTGAGTTTATAAACTCAATAAGACCTGTTTCAGCAGCTGAATATCCGCCGGTGAAAAAAGCAGATATAAAAGCTGCAAGGATCAAGGATTTTCGAATCATTAATTTTCATCCTGAAACTTGAGATATTCAAAAAATTCTATTTCATATATATATAGAAGTATGAAACCAAAACCAAAAACCATTGGCCCGTATACAAGGCCCAATAGCCCCCACACATGAATGCCGCCAAGTATGGAAAAAAATATCATTACAGGCCCCATTCCTCCCTCACTTTTCATAAAAACAGGCCTCAGAACATTATCTACAAGACCTACAATCAGAACAAACCATATTATTATAAAAATCCCTAACCCGGTTTTACCTGAAATAAAAAGCCAGATACATGCAGGTATCCATATAAGAGCTGTTCCCACAACAGGAATCAAAGAAGCAAGAGCAATTGCAGCTCCCCAGAACAGTGCTGGAAATCCTGCAATAGCAAAACCTATCCCCCCAGCTGCACCCTGAGCAAGAGAGGTAAGGATATTACCAAGAATAACTGACTTGAAGAGCACTCTTGTTTTTTCTATAATCTTAATTTCATGGGATTGCTTCAGAGGAATGACATGAAAAAAATTTTTAAGTATCTTTTCCTGATCTCTTATCATGACAAAAAAAACAACCATCATCATAAAAAAACTTACTCCTGTATTAAAAACACTTCCAGCTATTTGTCGCCCCTGCCCCACCAGCCATTTTAGAAGATTTGAGAAGAAATTCATTACCTGTTTTTCAAAGTCAGCATTACCAATTGTTGTTTCAGGAAGCATTGACGATAAAAAGGGCAGATTTTCTTTAAGATAAATCATTTTTTCCTCAAAATTACCTATGTATTTGGAAAAATTACCAGCTGCAAACCATCTGTAAATTGCATCAAAAGAGCTTATACCCTGAAAAATTATACTTGTCAGAATAATTGCTGCAGGGATAAGAACAAGAAATGCAAGAGAAAAACTGGATAAAAAGGCAGACAGATTTTTTTTCCCTTTTGTTAGACCAAGAAATTTAGTATGCAGAGGCATAAAAAGAAATGAAAGTAAAATCCCCATAATTATTGAATTAAGATAAGGTTTCAACATCGTATAAATCAGAAAAAAAACAAATAATATAAGAGCAAACATAAAGTAATGCTGCAGTGAAAAATCTAAAAATTTTGCTTTCTTCAATTTCGGCTCCGCACAATTAATTGTTAATGAGGTTAAAATGTTTGAAATAAAGTATTTATTTGAAATTCAATATACAAAAGCAAATTCAGGTATCAACAGGATTTATGTAACAGCAAAATCTCAGGATGTCATTGAAAAATATGCTTTAGATAACGACCTTGAAGTAATATTCATTAAGAGTGTGGCCTCAAATCTCGGCGATCCCCAGGCTAAAGGAAAAGATGTTTCACTGCTTTTGGAATTATAATTTTATTAAAAAATAACTTAGATTTTTTTAAATTCCCCTGGATATTCAGATCAAATCTTTATTTAGATTATTAAAAAATCATAGACTACTATTCCTCAGCTGAACTTTCAACTTCGCCTTCTTTTTCCCTCGCTTCTATCTTCAGATCAACATCAGGATAAATTTCCCTGATCTTACTTATATAATTTTCTTTTTTTTTATCTTTTTCACGCATCTCAGCCAAAATTCTTTCATATGAATTTTTAACTTTTTCTTCAGTATTTTTCAAAACATTGTAAAAAGTCATAAGAAAAAAAATCTCGATTACAAGAGCAGTTATAAAACCAATTGCTAACCCCGAATCCAGATAATAATAAACAAGCATCATACAAACAATTGAAGTGATAAGTACCATAATTTTATCTTTACTTTTTAATATAAAAGTTAGTTTGCCTGAAATTATTATATACTGCTCAAACAGGTCTTTAATATTTTTTCCAAAGCTAAATTAGCATGTGTATTAATAATAAATAAATTATACCAGATAAAATAAAATTTATACTAACTAAAAAAGTTATTCAATTCAACTTTAATGATCAATTTTATTTAAGTAATATAAGTTCAGATAATTCAGAAATAAGCAATACAAAAAGTTCTTGAGGAAAAAGAGACTCTTATAAATCACATAAAGCAGCTTGAAAGCCTTCTTCCGATCTGTTCTTCGTGCAGAAGAATAAGAGACAGTAAAGACAAAAAATGGTGGCCGTTTGAAAAATACATTGAAGAAAAATCAAACTCCAAATTCAGTCATACTGTCTGCCCTGACTGTCAGGAAATTCTGT